>DATNBG010000001.1:0-5522 GCA_035572075.1 Roseiarcus sp.
GTCATAGCTGACCGCATTCTTGGCGACGAGCGGCTCGGGGCCGGGAATCCGGTAATAGGCCCCCGTTTCGCGCGAGCGGAAGATGACGAACTTCCGGCCGCAAAGTCTTGGGAACGCGCCGCAGATCCGGCGGTGCCAGGATTGCGACAGGCGCTTCCACTCATACCGGCTCCGCGCATCGGGATCGTGCAGGATCGTCTTTGCGGTGGCGGTCTCCCGCCGCTCAAAAAAATCGTCGACGTTGATGATGTAGACGCTGGCGCGCGGTTTCATTTTCCGCAGAAGGTCGCCGGTGAAAACCATGTCCTCGTTGTAGCTGAACGCCATGAGGTAATATCGGGCCTGCGCCTGCTTGAACCAGTCCGCGGCCGCATCGTTGGACAACGCCACCTGCAGGCGGCTGTTGCCCATGACCAGCACGTCGGCGTCGCGGGCGTAGTCCAGCGCCGGAGGTTCGAGGTTGAAATAAAAGGCGCCGTGCTCGAAATCGGCGTAATTCGCGCCGCCGCAATAGGCGAGGTAGCGGTCGGCGCTGTACCCCGGCGCCTGGCAGGCGAAGATCGACCTCGTCTTGAGCCAATAGGCGCAGGAGGCGAGCGCCGCGAGAAGAACTATGCCGATGTAGAGCGTGAAGCGGCCGGCAAGGAGACCTTCCCGCGGCCTGGCCAATGTTTTTGGCGCCGCAGGCAAGTCCAGAGCCGTCTGATCCATATCGATCTCTCATGAGAAGCGTCGCGGGTTGTTCAGGGGATGCCTGAGGCTGAAGCGCCCACCGCCGGCCGCGGGCCGCGAGGCATGGCAAAGGCCGGCCAGAGAGGCAGGCCGCTCAAATCAGGATAGCATCCGTATTTTGGCCGGGAGCATAAGGTTCGATGGCCGGCAAGTCCACCGTCGAGCGGCGGGGCGCATGTCCCGGCCGGCGGCACGAGATTTTGTGTTGCGATCTCGCCCGATTATTGCTGTTCTGCAAGAATAAGGACGGGGTTGTCCGTGTTTACCGGAGGCTAGTGTCGGGGAGAGGGTCGATGAAACGCTTGATGATTTTGGTAATGGCGTTGGCTTGCGGGGCCGCCGCCGCTTGGGCGCAGAGCGATGCGATCGCCACGCGGCGCGCGCTCATGAAACATGACGGCGAGGCCGCGAAGACGCTGTTCGACATGTCGAAGGGCAAGATCCCGTTCGACCTCAAGACGGTGAAAGCAGACCTGAAAACGCTCAATGACGGAGCGACGAAATCGCCGTCGCTCTTTCCCGACGACAGCAAGACCGGCGGCGGCACGGCGGCGCTCCCGGCGATCTGGCAGAACAAGGCGGACTTCGAGGCCCGCTTCGCCCAGTTCGCCAAGGACGTCAAGGCCGCGCAGGCCGGGATCACCGATGAGGCGACGTTCAAGAAATTCGCGCCGGCTGTGTTCAAGAATTGCGGCGGCTGCCACGAACTCTACAAGGCCAAAAGCGGCTGAGAGTTGAGGTTCCGCGCCGGTCTGAAGCCGGCCGCAATCATCCTGGCGGCGCTTGTCGCCGGGGCGGCGGCGGCGTGGGAGCTGTCGGCGCCCCGGCCGCGCTATACGGAGGCCGAGTGGCAGGCGCTTGGTCTGGCTGGCGACGCCGCCGCCGGGCGGCTGGTGTTTTTCGCCGGCGGCTGCGAATCCTGCCACAAGTCGCCGGGTCAGGATGACCCGATGAAGCTCGGCGGCGGGCTTCAGCTCAAGACGCCGTTCGGGTCGTTCTACCCGCCGAACATATCGAGCGACCTGGCCGACGGAATCGGCGCCTGGCGGCCGGTCGACGTCGCCAATGCGCTTCTCGCGGGCGTCTCGCGGGACGGGCGCCATTTGTACCCCGCTTTCCCGTACACGTCCTATCAGCGGATGACGCCGAAGGATGTCGCCGATCTCGCCGCGTTCCTCAGAACGCTGCCTCCGGTCAAGGGGAAGGCGCCGGAAAACGCGCTCGCCTTTCCTTTTTCCGTCCGTCGCGCGGTGGGCTTGTGGAAGCTCCTTTTTTTTCCCGACGCCGGCCTTTCTCCCGACCCACAGCAAAGCGAGCAATGGAACCGCGGCCGCTATCTCGTCGAAGGCCCCGGCCATTGCGGCGAATGTCACACGCCGCGCGGTTTCCTCGGCGAGATGGAGCAAAGCAAGGCGCTCTCGGGCGCGCCATTGCCTGACGGTCACGGCAAGTCGGCGAACCTGAGGGGCGGCGGCTTCTTGACTTGGACCGACGACGACATTGTCGAGGCGCTGACCAGCGGCTTCACCCCATCGGGCGACGTCCTCGGCGACGGCATGACGGCGGTCGTCGACAACCTCGCCAAACTGCCCGAGTCCGACCGTCAGGCGATCGCCGTCTATCTCAAGAGCCTGCCCCCGCTTGGGCCCCCCGCGCGAGCGAAGCCCTGAGCTTTCTGGGTTTGGACGGATTCGCCCACGCTGGGCGGCGAAGAGCCGTCGCGGAAAAGCGGGCTCGACGGCCGAACCTCGCGACCGGCGGACCCCTGCCTTTCCCCGGGCGCGAGCGGGCGGTAAAATCCTTGCATTTGGGGCGGCGGGCGATGAGCGAAGGGCGGCAGGAGGTCGACGTCCTGATCGTCGGCGCCGGATTCGCCGGCCTTTATGCGCTCTACAAAATCCGCCGCATGGGCCTCAAGACGCTCGCGCTCGAAGCTGCGCCGAGCGTCGGCGGCACCTGGTACGCGAATCGTTATCCCGGCGCGCGTGTCGACATCCAGAGCCTCGACTACTCGTTCTCTTTCTCCGAGGAGTTGCAGCAGGAGTGGCGCTGGACCGAGCGCTACGCATCACAGCCCGAACTGCTTTGCTACGCCAATCACGTCGCCGACCGGTTCAGCCTGCGCGACGGCGTGAGGTTCGACACCCGCGTGACGCGGGCGCATTTCGATGAGGCGGCGCAGCGCTGGCGCGTCGAAGCCGACGACGGCCGGACATGGACGGCAAGGTTCGTGATCATGGCGACAGGGTTGCTTTCGGCCCCCAACACGCCGGCGTTCGAAGGCCTGGCGACCTTTGCCGGCGAGGTTCTGCACTCGGCCCGGTGGCCGCACGAGCCGGTCGATTTCGCCGGCCGCCGGGTTGCGGTGGTCGGCACGGGAACGTCGGCGGTGCAGATCATCCCGACCATCGCGCCGCAGACGAAATCGCTGACGGTCTTCCAGCGGACGGCCGCCTATGTCGTCCCGTCGCACAACGGCCCGCTCGATCCGGCCCACGAAGCCCGGATCAAGGCGGACTACGCCGGTCATCGCGCCCGGAATCGCCAGATGTTTATCGGCTTCAACAGCGAAATACCGCCCGGCTCCCGATCGGCGCTCGAGGTTTCCGCCGACGAGCGTGAAGCTGCGTTCGAAGCGCGATGGCGCATTGGCGGCTTCGCCTTCCTGACCGCGTTCGCCGATCTCATGACGAATCCTGACGCGAATGCGCTCGCCGCCGAGTTCGTGCGCGGCAAGATCCGCAAGACCGTCGCCGATCCCGCGACGGCCGAGCTTCTGTGCCCGCGGCAGCCGATCGGCTGCAAGCGCCTGGCGGTCGACAGCGTCGGCTATTACGCCGCGTTCAATCGGCCCAATGTCAGGCTGGTCGACGTGAGCCGGCGCCCGATCGAGGCCATCACCCGGCGCGGACTCGTGGCAGGCGGGCGGGAATATGAATTCGATACGCTCGTTCTCGCAACCGGCTTCGACGCCGTTACCGGCGCTCTGAAGCGAATGGACCTGTGCGGCAGGCGCGGCCTTTCCATCCAGGACAAGTGGCGCGACGGCCCGCAGAATTACCTCGGCCTGGCGACGGCCGGTTTTCCGAATCTTTTCAACGTCGCCGGCGCCGGCAGCACGAGCGTGTTCACCTGCGTCATTCTCTCGATCGAGCACCACATCGACTGGATCGCCGACTGCATCGCCTGGCTCGACGCCCACGGCCTCACGACGATCGAGGCGACCGAGAAAGCTGAATCCGACTGGATGGCGTTCGTTCGCTGGGTCGCGACGCAGACCGTGTTCCTCAGTTGCGACTCCTGGTACCTCGGCGCCAACGTCCCTGGCAAACCCCGAGTCTTCATGCCGCTCGTGAGCGGCTTTCCGTGGTATGCGGAACGCTGCGCGGCTGCGGCGCGCGACGGCTACGCGGGCTTTGCCCTGGCGTGAACGTCGACAGGCCGGAACCGGTCCTGCTGGACAGGGTCTTGACCGACCACGCCTCGTGTCGCATTCGGAGTTGAGAGGGATAAAATGTCGGACTGGTTTTCCTCCTCTTACATGGCCCGCCGCGGGGTCGCGGCCGGCCGCGCCGGCAAGACTCATCGCCTGACGGAGGCGAAGCAGGGCTCCTATCAGTTCGTCTATGGGCCCTACGCCACGCCCGTGCTGACGATCGCGCCCGGCGATCTCGTCGCAGCCGAGACGCTCGACGCCTTCGGCGGCGCGATCAAGTCCGTCGACGACAAGCCGTCGGAGAAGCTGAAATTCCCGTTCGTCAACCCGCAGAATGGGCCGATCGCAGTCGAAGGGGCGGAGAAGGGCGACGTCCTTTGCGTCCGGATTGCAGCGATCGTCCCGCGCGGACCGCAGCCGGTCGGAACTTCCGCCCTCATCCCCGAATTCGGCGGCCTGGTCGGCAACGCCGGCACGCCGATGCTCAACCCGCCCCTGCCCGAACGGGTGATGAAATATCACGTGAGCGAAAGCGGGGTGCGCTTCAACGACAGGATTGTTTTGCCGTTCGAGCCTTTCATCGGCACGCTTGGCGTCAGCCCCCAGATCGAGGCGGTGCTGTCGCTCCAGCCGGACTACTGGGGCGGCAACATGGACCTGCCCGACGTCGCGCCGGGCGCGATCGCGTACTTTCCGGTGCAGACAAAGGGCGCCAATCTCTTTCTCGGCGATTGCCACGGCCGGCAGGGCGACGGCGAACTCTGCGGGGTCGCCGTCGAAATCCCCTCGACGACCACGATCCAGGTCGATCTCATCAAGGCGTGGGCGATTCAGTGGCCGAGGCTCGAGAACGAGCGCTTCATCATGACGATCGGCTCAGCCCGTCCGATGGAGGACGCGGCGCGCATCGCCTATCGGGAGCTGATCCGGTGGCTCGTCGCCGACTATGGTTTCGACGAGCTCGAGGCCTATTTCCTGCTGACCCAGGCAGGCCGAATGCGCGTCGGCAACATGGTCGATCCCAAATACACCTTGGGCGCCTCGATCCTCAAAGAGTACCTGCCATCAAAGCGAGCTTAGGGAGGGGAACATGGATCTCGGATTGAAGGGCCTGCGCGCGGTCATAACGGGCGGCACCAAGGGCATCGGGCGCGCGGCCGCGGATATTTTCGCCTCCGAAGGCGCAAGCGTGGCGATCTGCGCCCGCAACGCCGACGAGGTGAAGGCGGCGGTCAAGGCGTTCAAGGGCAAGGGCGTGAACGCCTTCGGCGCCGCGCTCGACGTGGCGAACAAGGCCGGGCTCCAGAAATTCATCGCCGACAGCGCGGCGGCGCTCGGCGGCATCGACATTCTT
>DATNBG010000002.1:0-10390 GCA_035572075.1 Roseiarcus sp.
CAAGGACAACACCGGCTACGATGTGAAGAGCCTCTTCATCGGCGCCGAGGGGACGCTCGGCACTGTCACCGCCGCCTCGCTCCGGCTCTTTCCCAATCCGCGGGCGCGGGCGACGGCCTTCGTGGGTCTCAAGAGCCCCGAGGACGCGGTCACGCTCCTGAGAATGATGCGCGACCGCCTCGGCGCCGCGGTCGTGAGCTTCGAACTGATCGGCCGCAACGCCTACGACATCGGGCTCCGCCACGGGCGGGCGCGCGCGCCGCTCGGCGGCGCCCACGACTGGTATGTTCTGGTCGAAGTCACCTCCCAGACGCCGGGCGGGCTCGACGAGGCCTTCGCCGGCGCGCTCGAGGCGGCGCTGGACAAGGGCGTGATCGAGGACGCCGCGATCGCAGCCTCGCTCGAGCAGCGCGCGGCCTTCTGGGAGCTGCGCGAGGGCCTGTCGGAGGCGCAGGGCAAGGAGGGCGGATCAATCAAGCACGATGTCTCGGTCGAGGTCGGGCGCGTGCCGGAGTTCATCAGGGAGGCGACGCCGGCGGTCGAGGCGTTCATTCCCGGCGCGCGCGTGGTCGCCTTCGGCCATCTCGGCGACGGCAACATCCACTTCAACGTGTCGCAGCCGGTCGGCGCCGACAAGCAGGAATTCCTCGATCGCTGGGACGCGATGAACGAGATCGTGCATGGAATCGTCGCGCGCCTCGGCGGCTCCTATTCCGCCGAACACGGCATCGGCCAGCTCAAGCGCCCCCTGCTCGCCCGCTTGAAAGACCCGGCCTCGCTCGCCGTGATGCGTGAGATCAAGGCGGCGCTGGACCCGAACGGGGTGATGAACCCGGGCAAGGTGCTCTAACGACGTTCACTCCTTGCCCATGACCGCAAGCGCCTGCTCCAATGGCGCGGGCGAAGCGCGAAACACCCCGACATACGGGTCGGAAAGATCGAGGATCAACAGGACCGCGCTCGCGACGGCGATCGAGCCGGCGGCCAGCGCGAGCACCGACGTGACGGTGGCGCGCGAAGTCAGCCCGAAGCCGCAGAACAGGCAGGCGACCCATCCGACGACGGTCAGCACGAGCGGATAGGACACCGGAGCGGAGAGCCCAAACGACATCTGCATTCGCGCTTGGGCGATCGCGTCCGACGTGGACGTCGCTATGGCGAGCGCCTGTTTCTGGTCGTCCGTCGACGGATGGAGGGCCGCCAGGGCCTTGTTCCGCGCGCGCACATTCGTGAGCGCCTGGGCGAAGTTGTCCGCGGCGAAATTGCCGTCGCTCAGGCTCGCGTGCCAGATTTGGTCGATGGTCTGGCCCAGCGAGCCCCGGATCTGCGCGCGCGCCGGGATCGCGTCCGGCCCATAGTCGGCGAGCGCGAGGTCGAGCTGCATGACCTTCGCCGCGAGAGCCTGGATCTGCGCATTCTGGCTCGAGTACACGCCGTAGGCCGTCCAGACGAGAAGGCCGGTGACCAGCGCGCACAAGAGCGTGAGAAGGCCGACGACCGCGCCGATCATGTCGCGCGAACCGCCGGTCGTGTGATGCTCGGGCAGCACGCGCTGGAGAACGAGGCCAAGTAATCCGGCGGCGAACATCGCGACCGCGACCAGAAACGCGAACCTGTCCGAACTCATCCCCACCCCCCGCCAAAACCGCGGCAGTTAGCCGCTTCACCGCGCGAACGCAAATGTCGCGGCCTCGACTCAGCCTCGACTCGCGGTATCCGGCGGTCGAGGGTCTTGCGACGCCCTGGCGATGGGCGCTTGTTGCGGACAGATTTCAACCTGGGGTCCGTTCAATCGTTCGGCGCGGGGTTGAACGGGCCATCCGGCGGCTCGGTCGCCGATGGTCGGCTTCGCCGCGCCGTCGATCCGCGCCGCGCTCTACACGCTTTCGGCCAACGCGTTCTGGCTGATCGGGGTCCAGCTTCTGGACGGCGTGGGCGCCGGCATATATGGGGCGCTGACCCAGCTGGTCATCGCCGGCGTCTCGTTTCTGGCGCTTGGCGCCGCGGCGGCGGTCGCGTTTGTCGTCTTTTTCCGGTTCATGCCGGAGACGCGCGACCAGAATCCGGGCCCGCTGCGAGAGCGCAGCGTTGGCGGTCGAAAGGGCCGTGGGGAAATGACCTCGGACAGCGCCACGGCCCTCGTCATCCTCGTCCTTACCTATGCCGGGGTCGCGGCGGGCCGGGTTCCCGGCCTGCGTCTCGACAGGGCCGGAATCGCCTTCCTCGGCGGGGCGGCGATGATCGCGCTTGGGCCCTTGAACCTCGAGGAAGCCTTCCGCGCCATCGACTTCGACACCATCGCGCTTCTTCTCGGCATGATGATCGTGGTCGCGCATCTCAAGGTTTCCGGCGCCTTCAGGGCGCTCGGCGCGATGGTCATCGAGCATGCGCGGGCGCCATTCGTGCTGCTCGTCACCGTGACCATTCTGGCCGGGGTTCTGTCGGCCTTTCTGGTCAATGACGCAATCTGCCTCGTCATGACGCCGATCGTCTTGCAGGTGGTCCGCTCGCTTGACCGCAATCCGCTGCCCTACCTCATCGCGGTCGCGACCGCCTCCAATTGCGGCAGCGTGGCCACGATCACCGGCAATCCGCAGAACATGGTGATCGGGACCCTCTCCCGGATTCCCTATCCCGCGTTCGCGGCGGCGCTCGCGCCGGTCGCCGCCTTCGGACTCGTCTGCGTCATCGTCGTCGTGCGCCTCGTCTACGCGCAGGAATTCGCCTCAAGAAGCGAGCTCGAACCGCGTCTCGTTCGCGGTCCCCTGCACAAGGGCCAGGTCCTCAAGGCGTGCGTCACCTGCGTCGCGCTTGCGATCGCCTTCTTCGCCGGCGCCCCTCCGGCGAAAGCGGCGATCGTGGGCGGCGCCTTCCTGCTCCTCACCCGCCAGATCAAGCCCCACCGCATCTACCGCGAGATCGACGGTCCGCTGCTCATTCTGTTCGCCGGCATGTTCGTCGTGGTCGCCGGCGCGGAAAAGGCGCTGCTCACGCCCGACCGGATCGCGATGGCGAAGGCGGCTGGCCTCGACACGGTCTGGCGCCTGTCATTGCTTACCGCAGTTCTGTCCAACATCGTCAGCAACGTGCCCGCGGTCCTGGCGCTCAAGCCGTTCATTCCGGCGCTTGCCGATCCCGGGCGCGCCTGGCTCGTGGTCGCGATGAGCTCGACGCTGGCCGGCAATTTCACTCTGCTCGGATCGGTCGCCAACCTCATCGTCGCCGAACGGGCCCGTTCGGCGGGCGCGCCGATCAGCTTCTGGGCCTATTTCAAGGTCGGCGCCCCCCTGACCCTGCTCACCCTCGCCGCCGGAACGGCTTGGCTCGCGTCGCGGTAGGGCGCTTCGTCCTCCTGGGAAAGGCTGCCGGCGACAGGGCTTGCGCGTCGGGCCCTCGCCGGATTGAGCCGCCCGCGTCGTTTACGAGGTAAGCGATTGATATTATTGTCTAATTACTCGCTCGCCAATCTTTTTGCTTTACAGAAAACAGAAGACCCGGCATACTGGATTTAGAATGGTGAACGAAGACGCTTCGGGCCGCGAGGAAGGTTCTTCGCGGTCGGGCCGAAAGTTGCAAAGTTGCGTAACTCCCAACGTGGGGATCGGAATGGCGGGCCTCAACCGCCCTCATGCCTCAAGGGCCGTGCGCAGCACGGCGTCTCGAAGGTAATCCAGCGGGGCGGCGCCGTTCGTGCGCTCTGGAACGTCCTTCGAGACGCGGCTTCGGCGCTCCTCAGGACGAGGGGGTTGGGAGTTACAAAGTTGCGCAAAGGAGGCGCCAAGCCCATGAAATCGTTGGCGCGCGCAAAATTGTGCGCGGGCGTGGGAAGCCGCGCGAAGCAGGGTTGCGCCGGGCTCGCCAACGAAATCCCGCCTGGCGCCCCGCTTTACCGGTCAAGCGGCTATCGTCTAGTCTCAGGGCCCCGCCGCCTGCGGCGCGACCCTCCGGCAACCTCAAGGACCTCCCCATGACCATCAAGATCGGCGACCGCCTGCCCAACGCCACCGTGCGACTGGTGACCCCTGACGGACCGAAGCCGGTGGAGACGAAGGACTATTTCGCCGGCAAGAAGGTCGTGCTGTTCGGTCTGCCGGGCGCCTTCACCCCGACCTGCCACAAGAACCACCTGCCCGGCTTCATCGTCGGCGAAGCGGCGTTCAAGGCCAAGGGAGTCGATAAGATCGCCATGACTTCGGTCAACGACCATTTCGTGCTTTCCGCCTGGTCGGACGCGACCGGCGCCAAGGGGCATATCGATTTTCTCGCTGACGGCTCGGGCGACTTCGCCAAGGCGCTCGGCCTCGAATTCGACGCATCCGCCGGGGGCTTAGGCATGCGCTCCAAGCGCTATGCGATGCTGGTCGAGGACGGGGTGGTCAAACAGCTCAACATCGAGCCCAAGCCCGGCGAGGCCGACATTTCCAGCGCCGCGCATCTCCTGGAGCAGATGAAATAGGCGAGCGGCGCGCCTCACCGCAAAATCTCGACCATCAGCACCCAGGCGCTGAGCACGATCGCGATGATGCAGAGGATGTCGCCGGCGGCGATCCAGTAGAGGCCGGCGGGGGCGCCGGCGAAGAGGAGCGCGCCGCCGATCAAGAACGTGAGGTTGAAGCCCTCGTTGGTCGCCGCTCGCACGATCCGCTCGCGCGCGGCAGCCTCCTTCCGGAGGCCCCAGGTTCGAGACTGGAACGCGATCGGCGCGATGACGATCACGAGCCCGACCGCAATCACTTCAGCGCCGGGCAGCGCCGCGGGCTGGCCGGGAATGAGCGCGAGGCTGGTTGCGGTGATCGCGCCGACCGGGCCGATCAGCGCTTCCCCGGCGCGGGTCGGCAAATGCGGATAGGAAAGAATGCGCGCAAGGTTGATCGAGATCGCGACCACGACAAAGCCGGCGAGCGCCGCCAGCGCCGCGAGCTCGGCCGAGAAGAAGGCAGCCCATTCGGGCGTGAGCGGCACTTCGTACCTTACCGCATGTTCCCGGTGTGACCGAGGGAATAGCGCCCGGGCTGCGGCCAGACGGTCAGCCCGTGCGGCATGCCGCCGACGGAAATGGTCTTCACCGTGCCGTCGTCGGTGTTGAACGCGTAGACGGCGCCGTCATAGCGGCCCGACAGCCACAGCCATTTGCCGTCGGCGGAGAGGTTCCCCATGTCCGGACTGCCGCCGCCGGGGACCGGCCAGTTGGCGATAACCTTGCGGGTCTTAAAGTCGATCACCGATACGCTGCCGGGCCCCTTTCGCGCCCCGCCGAGACTGTGGGCGCCGCGATTGGAGACATAAAGCTTCGTTCCGTCGCGGCTGGGGTAAAGCCCGTGCGCGCCGATCCCGGTCTTGATGAAGCCGACCTGCCCGAACGAATCGCCGTCGATCACCATGACCCCGTCGCCGATCAGGTCGGCGATGAAGAAGATCCTGCCATCGGGGGCGACCCGGATGTCCTGCGGCATATGGCCGGGCGTCAGCGGCAGCGTCTCGACCAGCTTGTGATGGACGAGATCGATCTTGGCGAGGGAGTCGTTGAATTCGCAGGTGAAGATCGCGTAACTGCCGTCGGGCGCGAAGTCCGCGTGGTTGATCCCCGCGCATTGGGGCGTCAGGATGTAGCCCTGCAGCGCCATCGTGTGCGGGTCGCGGAACTCGAGCCGCCGCATCGCCTCGGCGACGATGATCGCCGACTTGCCATCCGGCGTGAAATAGATGTTGTAGGAATCGGGCACGTCGAAGGGCTTGCCCAGCTTGCCCGTCTTGGGATCGAGCGGGGCCACGCCCCCGTGGCCGCCCCGCGCGCTGACATCCGCCGAGACCCACAGAGTCTGCAAGTCCCAGGACGGAACGACATGCTCCGGGCTCGGCATCGCGGCGAGGTGGTCGATCACCGTGAATGTCTCGGGATCGATCACATCGACCTTGCCGGTCACGAGGTTGGGCGAATAGACCCGCGACGGCTGCCCCGCGACGGCGGGGCTGAACATGCCGGCGCCTTCGCCGGCGTAGACGTTGTGCGGATCGGCGGACGCCGGCATGGTGAGGTTCGCGGGCGGCAGGAGAATTGGCCGCTCGGGACCGAGCTGATAGGCCGCGAGCGCGATGAAGTCGCTTGGCCTCCGGCCTTGCTCGGCGCCCATGCAAACGTCGGCGCAGGCCGCGCCCGCGACGCACGCGTCCGGAATGGTGAACGACTGCGCGCTGCGCAGTTCAAAGCCTGCGCCGATCGCGCCCGCCATCGCCGCGACGGCGGCCAAGCCGCTGCGAAGCGCCATTCGTCCCTTTCCGGCCGGGATCCCGATTCGACGGGGTCCAGGAGGTGAAAACTGCAACCGGAAAAATGACTGTTCGATGAACGGCGCGAATTTTGGCGCATCGGCCTTCGCAATGGCGCTTCCGGGCCGCTTCGCTTATGTGATGCCCATGACCCAGCCCCACCGCCCGGTCGGCCCCGGCGACCATGTTTTTCTCATCGACGGCTCGTCCTTCGTCTTCCGCGCCTACTATCAGTCGATCCGGCAGGATCAGAAATACAACTACCGGTCGGACCGCCTGCCCACCGGCGCGGTGCGCCTGTTCGCCACCAAGGTGCTGCAGTTCATCCGCGACGGGGCGGCGGGCTTCAAGCCAACCCATCTCGCCATCATCTTCGACAAGACGGAGAACTCTTTCCGGCGCGACATCTACCCCGCCTACAAGGCCCACCGGAAGGACCCCCCGGACGAGCTCGTGCCGCAGTTCCCGCTGATGCGCGCGACCGTCTCGGCCTTCGGCATGGTCCCGATCGAACAGGGCCGATACGAGGCCGACGACATCATCGCCACCTACGCGCGGCAGGCGCGCGAAGCCGGCGCTGACGTGCTCATCGTCTCGGCCGACAAGGACCTCATGCAGCTCATCGAGCCGGGCGTGTCGATGTACGACCCGGCTTCGGGCGACCGCGAGGAGCGGCGCTTCGGCATCGCAGAAGTCGTCAAATATTTCGAGGGCGTCGGGCCCGACAAGGTCGTCGATGTCCAGGCGCTCGCCGGCGATTCGACCGACAACGTCCCAGGCGCCCCCGGCATCGGGCTCAAGACCGCCGCGCAGCTCATTCTCGAATATGGCGACCTCGACACCCTGCTCGCGCGCGCGGGTGAGATCAAGCAGCCCAAGCGTCGCGATGTTTTGACCAATCCGGAGACCGTCAAACTCATCCGCGTCTCGAAGGAGCTCGTCACCCTGGACCGCAACGTGCCGGTGGAGACGCCGCTCGAGGCGCTGGCGACGCCTCAGCTCGACGGCAAGCGGCTGATCAGCTTTTTCAAGGCGATGGAGCTTACCACCCTCACCCGCCGCGCCGCCGAGATTTGCGGCGTCGACGCGTCCTCGATCGAGCCGGATCCGCGCTTCGTCGGCCCCGCGGCGAGGGCGGGGCGCGGCGAGGGCGCGGTCATTGCCGAAAGCGAAGCGCCCGCGGAAGGCGCACTCGCCCCTGCTCCTGCGCGTCGCGAGCCCAAGGCCATTCCGGAAGGCTCCGCGCCCGCCGACCTCGCGGCCGCGCGCCTCAGCGAGGCGCGCGCGCCCATCGACCGAACCGCGTACAAGACCGTGCGCACCGCAGCCGAGCTCAGCGCCTGGATCGCTCGGGCGCGCGACGAAGGCCTCGTCGCCATCGACGCCGGGACGTCGTCGCCCGACCCGCTGCAAGGGGAGCTGATCGGTCTGTCGCTGGCGGTTCGCCCAGGCGAAGCCTGCTACATCCCGATCGGCCACCGCGCGAACGCGGACGACCTCTTCGAGGGCGCCGGCCTCGCGCCCGGCCAGATCAAGGAAGCCGAAGCGATCGAACTCCTGAAGCCGCTCCTCGAAGCGCCCGGAATCCTCAAGATCGGCCACGACGTCAAATTCGACCTCAATGTGTTCGCAATGCGCGGCGTCCGCCTCGCGCCGATCGACGACGCGATGCTCCTCTCCTACACGCTCGACGCGGGCTTAACCGGCGACGACCACAGCCTCGACACGCTCTCGCAACGCTTCCTTGGCCACAAGCCGGTTCCGATCGGCGAAGTCGCAGGCTCGGGCCGCAATTTCGTTGGGCTAGCACGCGCCTCCATCGACAAGGCGTGCGAGTACGGCGCGGAAAAGGCTGACCTCGCCTTGCGCCTTCAGCGCGTCCTGAAGGCGCGCCTCGTCGCCGAGAGGATGACGGTGGTCTATGAGCGGCTCGAGCGTCCGCTGGTCGAGGTTCTGGCGCGCATGGAGGGCCATGGGATTTCGATCGACCGCGACATCCTCTCGCGCATGACGGGCGAGTTCGCCCAACGCATGGGCTCGCTCGAGGACGAGATCAGCCGGATTGTCGGCGCGCCCTTCAACCCCGGATCGCCGAAACAGCTCGGCGACATCCTGTTCGGCCAGATGGGCCTGCCGGGCGGCAAGAAGACCGCGACCGGCGCCTGGTCAACGACCGCGAGCGTGCTCGAGGACCTGGCCGCCGAAGGTCATCAATTGCCGGCGCGCGTGCTCGAATGGCGGCAGATCGCCAAGCTCAAGTCGACCTATACCGAGGCTTTGCCGGGCTTCGTCAATTCGCGCACCGGCCGCGTCCACACGGCTTATGCGCTCGCCTCGACCACGACCGGGCGCCTGTCGTCGTCGGAGCCCAACCTGCAGAACATTCCGATCCGCACCGAGGAAGGGCGCAAGATCCGCCGCGCCTTCGTCGCGCCGCAAGGACGCAAGCTCATTTCCGCCGACTACAGCCAGATCGAACTGCGCCTTCTCGCCCATCTCGCCGATATTCCGGCGCTCAAGAAGGCCTTCGCCGACGGGCTCGACATTCACGCCATGACCGCTTCCGAAATGTTCGGCGTGCCGGTCGCGGGCATGCCCGCCGAAGTGCGGCGGCGCGCGAAAGCGATCAACTTCGGCATCATCTACGGCATTTCGGCCTTCGGCCTCGCCAACCAACTCGGCATCCCGCGCGAGGAGGCGGGCGCCTACATCAAGAAATATTTCGAGCGCTTCCCCGGCATCCGCGACTACATGGAAACCACCAAGAAAACCGCACGCGCCAACGGCTACGTCACCACCCTGTTCGGGCGCAAGTGCCACTATCCGCGCATCAACGCCTCGAACCCTTCGGAGCGCGCGTTCAACGAGCGCGCGGCGATCAACGCGCCGCTGCAAGGCTCGGCCGCCGACATCATCCGCCGCGCGATGGTCCGCATGGACGCCGCTCTCGAGAAGGCGGGCTTGAGCGCTCAGATGCTGCTCACCGTTCACGACGAACTGGTGTTCGAGGCCCCGGACGATGAAGTGGAAGCAACGCTTCCGGTCGTCGCCAAAGTGATGGTCGAGGCGCCGGAGCCCGCGGTCAAGCTGCATGTCCCGCTCAAGGTCGACGCGCACGCGGCGCAGAACTGGGAGGAGGCGCATTAGGCTCACCCCGCGACTTGAACCAATTATCGAGACCTGACGTTTCGCTCGTATCTGACCTTTAGGGAGCCAACGATGAGTACCCCAATTCCGCCGGTTGTTCGGAGCTACGTTGATTCGTTTTCGTCCTCCAGCCTTGACGCATGGATCAACACCTTCGCCGCCGACGGCGCCTATTCTGATCCGTCGACCCCCACCCCGATCGACCCGCATGGTCTAAAGGAGAACTTCACCGGCTTCTTTACGGCCTTTCCCGACGTGAAGTTTGAGTTGGTCGGCCTTCACGCGATCTCCGAGAGTAGTTTTCTCTGGCGCTGGGTGATGCATGCGACCAACTCTGGCCCGTACCGAGGTTTTCCGGCGAGCGGTAAGACTATCAACCTGCCCGGCTGCGAGATCATCGAGACTCGAGGGGACAAGGTGTTCCGGGTGCAAGGCTATTTTGATCGCCTGACAATGATGGCGCAAATGGGACTTGTCGCGGGTCCGCCGCCCAAATGACCGCTTGCGCACGAAATGCGGACCTCGTTTGCCGCCGGTAGCCCTACGCGTGCAGCGTTCGCCTACTAGCATGAGCAGGCCGAAAGCGCAGGAGACGCTGCGCCAGACGCGATCCCTTCTCCGCACTCGCGGGGAGAGGGGGCCGTGACCGTCATCGCCGAGCGCTACAACGCGCTCGTTCATGATCGCCACTTCAAGTTCGACCCGGCGCAGGCCAAGCTTGCCGACCGGCTCGACGCGCTCGCCGCCAGGCTCAAGGGCTACCGCGCCGAAGCGAAGCCCGGCGCCTTCGTCCGGCTTATGCGCTTGCGCGCCGCCGAGCCGCCGCGCGGCCTCTACATTCACGGGCCCGTTGGCGGCGGCAAGACGATGCTGATGGACATGTTCTTCGATTCGGTCGAGACGCCGCTCAGGCGCCGGGTGCATTTTCACGCCTTCATGGCCGACGTCCACGCCCGCCTGCACGCATGGCGCCAGG
>DATNBG010000003.1:0-2518 GCA_035572075.1 Roseiarcus sp.
GGATTTTACTGACGGTTGCTTGCGAGAAACTCGCGCTCTGGTTGAATCCGCGGGGCCGCCGCGCGATCGAGCGCGAGCTTAAGCCCCGACCCGCTGGATCCCGGCGCCGCGCGCTCGACGGCCCGGTTCAGCTGGCTTGCGGAACGCGCTTGTCGCTCGCTCTCCCCGAGCCGCCCCTCGAGCCAAGCCGGCAGGAACGCCTCGAGCCAGAGAGCGACGCGGCCGTCATGCTGGAACCAGCCGCCGAGATGCTCGGGGCGGCTCAGCGCGCCGGGCCGGGTCAGCCGCTCGGCGCCGCGATGGGTCCACCGGCACATCATGTGGTAGGTCACTTCGGGGTGGAACTGGAGCCCGACCGCGCGCCCGTGGCGATAGGCCTGGTTGGGGAAATTCACGCCCCCCGTCGCCAGGAGCTCGGCGCCCCCGGGCAGGTCGAAGCCGTCCGAATGCCACTGATAGACGGTGCGGGGGAACGGGGCGGCGCACAGCCGCTCGCCCGCTTCCGTGGGCTCGATCGGATAATAGCCGATCTCGCTGCGCTTGTCGTCGTAGCCGAACACTCTGGCGGCAAGCGCGCGCGCCAGCATTTGCGCGCCGAGGCAGAGGCCCAGCATCGGCTTATTCTCGGCGAGCGGGGTTTCGAGCCACTCGATCTCGCGTCTCACCCAGTCGAGCGTGTCGTTGGCGCCCATCGGGCCGCCGAACACGATCACCCCATCATGAGCCGCCAGCGTTTCGGGCAACGGGTCGCCGAGGCTCGGCCGGCGAATGTCGAGCCGGACCCCCATCGCCTTGAGCGCCATGCCGACGCGGCCTGGGGTCGAATGCTCCTGGTGCAGGACGATCAGGACGGTCGGGCGCCGGGCGGGGCTCCCCAGGGCCATGGTCTCAAACTCCATCACGACGTCGCCGCTCGTTCCGAATCGCGATCTTAAGAAGGCAAATTCCACGTCACAACCTTAACATGAAGTGAACCGCGAGCGGGCAGCGCTCATCGTTTGGCGCGTCCCGCGCGCTTGCCTCACCTGCGCCTCACCGATATATAGGGCGCCTCCCGCGGCGCCGCCGCGCCGCTCCCATCGTCTAGCGGTCCAGGACGTCGCCCTCTCACGGCGAAAACAGGGGTTCGAGTCCCCTTGGGAGCGCCAATAAAATCAATAATCAGCGACGTGACGGCTTGCGCACGGCTGCCCGTCAGCCAGCGATGGAGATCGCTTCGCGCCGAAGAGCCGCGCTCAGCGAGCGCGCCCGACAATCGCCGCCCTTGCGCCCCGGCAGCGCCCGCGCCACATAACGCCCGGAAAACCCGCTCCGCTCAGAGCTGGCGGGCGCGTCCAGGAGCCGACCCATGCCGCAGACCCAGAGCAAGTTTTTCGACGATCTCTCGCGCCTGATGACCGACGCCGCGGGCGTCGCCGACGGCGCGAGGCGGGAAGCGCAGACCTTCGCCCGCGCCCAGCTCGAGCGGCTGATGGCGGGCATGAACGTGGTCGCCCGCGAGGAGTTCGAGGCGGTCAAGGAGATGGCCGCGAAGGCGCGCGACGAGAACGAGAAGCTCGCCGAGCGGGTCGCGGCGCTGGAAGCCAGGCTCGCCGAGCCAAGGCCTTGACCGAATTCGGGTTCCGTTAGCAGAGTCTTGATTCCGTTTACTGTTTTTGTGGACCCTTGGAGGTCTTCGGTTTACGAACGGACGCGAATCAGCAAGGGTTGCATTTCGGCCGCTCAGGGTTGAATCGCCTTGCGCGGCGCGCCTTCGTCCCTCGATCCGCCGAAAGATCCCTTGATGACCTTCATCGAAACGAGCGCCGACGAGCGTCGCGAGCATCCCGTCGACGTGGTCGAGCGGCTCGCCGCCGTCAACGATTGGGCGTTCGACCGCGCCGAGACGGACGAGATTTCCATCCTGGTCTCGGGGCGCCTCGCCAATTACGACGTCGCCTTCACCTGGCTGCCGGACCTCGAATCGCTGCATGTGAGCTGCTCGTTCGACCTGAAAGCCCCCGCACACAAGCGCGCGGCGATCGGGGAACTCACGCAGCTCATCAACGAGCAATTGTGGCTGGGGCATTTCGACCTTTGGAGCCAGCAGGAGGTGGTGATGTTCCGCCACTCGCTGTGCCTCGCGGGGGGCGCGGGCGCTTCAGACGCGCAATGCGGCGCGGTGGTCAAGGCGGCGCTCGACGCCTGCGAGACCTATTACCAGGCGTTCCAGTTCGTGCTGTGGGCGGGCCGCGGCCCGCGCGAGGCGATCGCTTTTGCCGCGTTCGAGACCCGCGGCACAGCCTGAAGCGCCGGGAAACGCAAAAGGCCTGGATCAGGCTTGTCCAAAAAGGGCATAACCTGATGGCGATGGTTCCGCGCTTACGCCAAGCCACGAAGCTCGACCTGCCGCGCATTTTTCAGGTGCGGAATGGAACCGCTGAAAATCGGCTTGAAGACCCGTGCTCGTCACGCCCGCGGAGGTCGAGTGGCATCTCAACGAGGCGATTTTCCTCGTTTCCGAGGACGATACGGGGAT
>DATNBG010000004.1:0-5027 GCA_035572075.1 Roseiarcus sp.
AAGTGCTCAGGGTCATGCGCGCGCTCGCCGAGGAAGGCCGCACGATGCTGGTCGTGACCCACGAGATGGGCTTTGCGCGCGACGTCTCGACGCGCGTCATGTTCCTGCATCAGGGGCGGGTCGAGGCGGAGGGGCCGCCGCGTGAGCTTTTCTCCGGCTCGACCTCCGAGCGCTTCCGCCAGTTCATCTCCAAGGAGCGGGGCTGACTTCACGAAGCGCCCAAGCGCGCCGCCGGGCGGCGAATCCGGCAACGAGACCGAACCCGATCGCCATCAGCGCTCAGGTCGCGGGTTCGGGGACGGCCGTTGAGGGCGCCAGGCTTAGGACGAGGTTGTCGGGCCTGGCGCTCAAATCGAAAGGGTCGCCGAGGAACGCGACGAAGCCACGCTCGCCGCCATTCGTCGTTCCCTCGGCTGTGAGACTATAGTGGAAGAAGATCTCGGCTCAAGCACGGGAAGCGCGAACTGATAGTCCACCGGGTCCAGAAAGAACCTTGGGTTGGATTCATTGCCGTTGTCATGGAAGGAGTTGAACAAGTGCAGCATCGCGTCGTTGACGCCAAGCAATTTGCTGTCGACCACGTTGAACAACTGCGCGCCGCTCACAGCCTGCTCTTCAGTCACGCGCACTCCGAATTCGAAGATTGTGCCGAAGTCCTCTCTCACGCCATCGATGTGTTCGATCTGGACTGTAAACTTCGCTACTGCTTCGGCGGTCTCGGTCTCTCTCACCTCGCCTCGGAAACCACGTTGATCAACCCGACCTCCAGGGCGGGGATCGCAACCTCCATGAAGCCGACTTGCGGCGTGTTTCCGGTAAACGAGATGTGCCTTTCCCATTCCGGGATGGCGGTGAGGCGCTGCACCGCTGTCGGATCCGTGTCGCTGGGGTTCGCGCCGACCCAGGACGTCGCTCCGACCCCGCCGTTGAGGTTGTCGTCGGCCGATGCCGACGCGAACGCATTCTGGATGTTCGACGAGCGGCCCGATAGGTTTTCGCCCTGGCTCGCGTGGTAGAGAAACTGTACGCGGTCTCCCGGCATGGCGAAAAACGAGGTTTGTCCGTCGTTGAAAATCGGGTTCCCCTCGTCGATCGTTCTCCCTGGGACGAGTTCCTCCGTTGTGCCGGCGGCCATTTCAAGCGGCCCATTGTCAAACTGCGCCTGCGCCGCCTGCCCCATCACAAGAAATGGAGCGGCAAGGGCCGCGAACCAATATTTCTTATTCCAATGGACCGTCCTGGCTGAAACAGTCTTCACCACGTCCTCCCCCAAAGTAGCCTCGATGGGATGAAGGTATGGGCTTCGCGCGGTGTCTTGACCCGGGTGATGTTCCTGCGTCAGGGGCTGGTCGAGGCGGAGGGGCCGCCCGCGGAGCTTTTTTCCGGCGCGGCCTCG
Organism: Roseiarcus sp.; assembly: GCA_035572075.1. Classification (GTDB taxonomy): domain Bacteria; phylum Pseudomonadota; class Alphaproteobacteria; order Rhizobiales; family Beijerinckiaceae; genus Roseiarcus. The sequence goes on from DATNBG010000004.1 coordinate 1,397, forward strand.
GAGCGCTTCCGGCAGTTCATCTCCAAGGAGCGGGGCTGAGCTTCCGCAGCGCCGAAGCGCGGCGCCGGCCGGCGAATCCGGCGAGGGCGCCGAAGCCCAGGATCGTCAGCACCCAGGTCGCGGGCTCTGGAACGGCGGCGGTGGGACTGTCAGGCAACTCTGCCCTCAGCAAAGATGTGTCGCCTGCGGTGAAGCTGGTGGCGAACGTATGGCTCGCATCGGCGAAGCCCTCCGCTTCACCGGTGACCGTCGCGATGAGAAAGGTCGATACGTAGAACGACTGGCCCGGGTTCAGGGTAATGCTCACGCTGCCGGTATCGAAAAAACCTCCGGCCCCGCCATGGAACGTCTCCTGAGCCCCGTCGACCTCGTCGCCCAACGGGCGTTCCCCACCCAGTTTGTCGCCGTCGTCGAATAATCCGATTCCGCCACTGATCGAGACGAACGGGTCGTCCTCCGCATGAGCGCCGACGGCCTCCCCCCTGAAGACAAAGCCGATGGTGTAAATCGCCGGCGTCCGCCCGATGTAGGTGAAGTACTGAACTCCTTTCGCGGAGGCGGTCGCGGTGAAGAAGTAGGCGCCATCCCCGGAGAAGCCTGAGTGAGGGCCCACGCCGGGCGTGGAGCCGGCGTCCGCACTGAGCTGCGGGAGGAAAGTGGGTCCGAAGATGATCGCCCTGGCGTCAAAAGTCGCTCTGCCGGTGCCGCCGACTCCGAACCCGCTGACGATCGCCGGTCCAAAGTCGAAGAAGCCGCCCTTATGTTGGTCGTCGAGCACGTCCGACGCCGGGGAGCATGTGGTGCAAATGAGGAACCGCGACGTGATGCCGCCGTCGGCAAAGGTTCCGGCCTGGTCGCCGGGGATCAAGACCGCCCCTGCGGCCCCCGAGGCGAGAAGGCCAAAAACGGCCTCCGCGACGAGAAGACCGCAAAATAGTTTCAAGCCGATGCGATTGCGGCTCCGCGTTGCGGCCGCGCTTCCGGCGATTGCCCGAGGCGGGGTGAGCCAGCTGCGTCCGGATGTCGTCGTCGGCCACACGGGCGCGACAGGGAAAAGATTCATGAAATTCTCCCCTTTGCAAGAGACGAGAGAAATTCGCGGCTTAGAAAGCGACCGCAGTCTGTTGGGTTCGGGCCAAGTTAAAGTCGTTACGTCTATGTATATTATAGCAGTATTTTTGGCCGGTTGAATGTTATTATTGTCAACATATAAGTATAATAATAAGACATAATTCTCAGCTATTCGCAATGCGTAGTTATGCCTATACGCGTGCAAAATGGCGCAGCCGGCTACGCCCTTTTCATGAGGCGCGCCGTCCGGTCTAAGACCTTGCCAAGGTTCGGGTTTGCAAGGAGCCGCGATGCCCCGCCTGTTCACTGGACTCGAATTGCCGGACGCCGTCGCCGGCCAGCTTGCGCTCGCGCGCGGCGGGGTCGTCGGCGCGCGCTGGATCGAGCCTGAGGACTATCACATCACGCTCCGGTTCATCGGCGACGTGGACGGCGCCGCGGCGCGCGACATCGCCGAGACGCTCGGCGACATAAGCCGCCCGCTTGTCCCGGTGCGTTTCGAGGGGTTGAGCTCGTTCGGCGGCGCGAAGCCGCGCGCGATCGTCGCCAGCGTCAAGGCGGAGCGGGCGCTGACCGGTTTGCAGGCCGAGCAGGAGCGGCGCCTGCGGCGCATCGGGCTTAAGCCGGAGACGCGCAAGTTCCTGCCGCATGTGACCCTCGCCCGGCTTCGCGGCGCCGGCGCGCCGGCTGTCGCGGACTATCTCGCGCTGCGGGGAGCGCTCATCGGGGAATCGTTCATGGCCGAGCGCTTCGTGCTCTATTCGGCCCGCGACGGCTCGGGCGGCGGGCCTTATGTTGTTGAGGCGGCCTATCCGCTGGGCTAAGCCGCTCCGACCCGCGGAGGAGACACTGCGCCTTGGCTGACGCCGCGAGCAAACAAAACCTTGACTAATCCGGAATCATATGAGAGTATTTCTGTTGTAGAGAAATTCGGGCCGTTCCCCGAGACGCGTCTTCGGGCGGCGATCCCGAGGCCGCGCGAGGCGCGGGGGAAGGAGACCCATAAGGCCGAAGAACAAAAAAGCTGCGCAAAGGAGGCGATAAGGCCGTGATATCATTGGCGCGCGTAACATTGCGCGCGAGCTTGAAGAGCCGCGCGGAACAGGTTGCGTTGGCTCGCCGGCGAAATCCTGCCTGGATTGGACTGGTAAATGGGCCTTCGACAATCTCGCGGGGACGTTGAACGTTTCGTCGATTGGGGCATCTAAAATGTCCCTGGCTATCGACATTGCACAGCGCCGCGTGCGCCTCAACCCGCGCGACCCCAAATTCTTCAACGATCCCTATCCGGCCTACGCCGCAATCCGCGCCGCCGCGCCGGCGTTCTTCTGGGAGGACTACGGCTTCTGGTGCTTCGCGCGCTTCGCCGACGTTTCGGCGCTTCTGCGCGACCGCCGCTTCGGCCGCGTGGCCGAACCGGAGGCGCGCGTAAAGAAACCGCATCTCGAAGCGTTCGACGCGCTCGAGCGCCATTCGATGCTGGAGCTCGAGCCGCCCGAGCACACAAGGTTGCGCAATCTCGTCAATCGCGCCTTCGTCTCCCGCAGGATCGAAGGGCTCGCGCCCCGCATCCAAAGCCTGGCGCATGAGCGGATCGACGCGTTCGCCGCCACGCGCTCCGCCGACCTGGTCGCGGAATACGCCAATCCGATTCCGGTCGCGATGATCGCCGACCTCATCGGCGTTCCGTGCGACATGGGGCCGAAGCTCGCCGGCTGGTCGCACGCGATGGTCGCGATGTACCAGTTCGGCGCCGATCGAGCCGCGGAAGAGCGCGCGGCCGAGGCGGCGCTCGCTTTTGCCCATTACGTGCGTGGCTTTGCCCGCCTGCGGCGCGGCGACCTTGGCGAGGATCTCGTGAGCCAGCTTCTCATCGCCGAAAACGCCGGCGGCAGGCTGAGCGAGGACGAACTGGTCGCCACCGTGGTCCTGCTGCTCAACGCCGGCCACGAAGCGACGGTCCAGGCGATCGGCAACGGGGTCAAGCTCATGCTCGAGCAGGGGATCGACGCGGGCCACGCGTTTGCGAACGAAGGCGCGACGGCGGCGACGGTCGAGGAATTGCTGCGCCTCGATCCGCCGCTCCATCTCTTCGCCCGCTATGCGCTGGAGGAGGTCGAGTTCGCCGGCGTCCGCTTGAGGAGGGGCGAGAAGGTCGGCCTCCTGCTTGGCGCCGCCAATCGCGATCCCGAGCGCTTCCCTGACCCCGATGCGTTTCGTCCCGAAAGGGCGCCGAATCCTCATGTGAGTTTCGGCGCCGGCATCCACTTCTGCGTCGGCGCGCCGCTGGCGCGGCTGGAGCTTGCCCAAGCGATGCCGGTCCTATTCAAGAGGCTCACCGGCTTGCGCCTCGCCGAGCGGCCGCGCTATCGCGACACGTTCCACTTTCACGGGCTGAAGGCGCTGAGGGTCGAATGGCATTGACATCAGGGCTTCCGAACCGCGCGGCGCGCGGGTAAAAGCCGATTCCCGTGAACTGGACAACGCTTGACGAAGTCCGCGCCGGGGGACTCAAGGCTCTCGACGAGGCGGGGCCCGCATCGGCTTTGCTGCGCCGCTA
>DATNBG010000005.1:0-2137 GCA_035572075.1 Roseiarcus sp.
GCGGTCTCGAAGCTCTCGGCCAGGCGCGCGGCCATGTCGGGGCGCACGACGATGCGGTCGACCACCACCTCGATGTCGTGCTTGAGCTTCTTGTCGAGCGCCGGCGCCTCGGCGATCTCGTAGAACTCCCCGTCGATCTTGAGCCGTTGGAAGCCTCGTTTCATCAAGTCGGCGATTTCCTTGCGGTATTCGCCCTTCCGGCCGCGCACCACCGGCGCCAGCAGATAGAGCCGCGTGCGCTCCGGCAAGGCCAGCACCCGGTCGACCATCTGGCTCACCGTCTGGCTCTCGATCGGGAGCCCGGTGGCCGGCGAATACGGAATTCCGACCCGCGCCCAGAGCAGGCGCATGTAGTCGTGGATTTCGGTCACGGTGCCGACGGTCGAGCGCGGGTTCTTCGACGTCGTCTTCTGCTCGATCGCGATCGCCGGGGAGAGGCCGTCGATCTGGTCGATATCCGGCTTCTGCATCATTTCGAGGAACTGGCGCGCATAGGCGGAGAGCGACTCGACATAGCGGCGCTGGCCCTCGGCGTAGATGGTGTCGAAGGCGAGCGACGACTTGCCCGAGCCGGAAAGACCGGTGAACACCACCAGCCTGTCGCGCGGGATGGTGAGATCGACGTTCTTGAGGTTGTGCTCGCGCGCCCCGCGGATCACGATCGCCCGCCCGCCGAACAGCGCTTCGACGGGCTCAGCGTCGACGGGCTCGGCGGTCCTGGACGCGCGGCTCAAGCGCGGCTTTATGTTGGGTGCGGCCATCGCGGCTCCTCAAAGCGGCCTCATCCATAATGGCGAGGCGCAGCCCACGCGAATCGCGCTTGCGCGCGGCTCGCGCCGATGCTAGAACAAATATAGAACATGGGCAAAAGCGCTCCTCACGAGCGCCGGGACCCCGGGGTTGGAGGCTAATGTAGTCGCGCCGCCGCCGCTTCCCAAGCGTCCGCGCGGCGAGATGTGGACAAGTGGAGGCGAAGCGGATTTGGCGCGCAGAAGTCCCGTCCTTTCCGCTAAGGATTGGCGACTCTGGTTTTGGGGCGCGCTCGCCAGCCATTGCAGGGCGCGGTCCCGTAGGGCGCCGAAAGACGCCGTCCTTCCGGACGGGCTGTGGACCGCGCCGTGGCCGGGTCATCGACCCGGCCCTACAGCGAGCGAGGCGTGGCGCTTTTGAAGGCGTGAAGGAGAGGATCATGGCGGGCAGCGTCAACAAGGTCATTCTGGTCGGCAATCTGGGCAAGGACCCCGAGGTTCGCCGGCTCAATTCGGGCGATCAGGTGGTGAGCTTCCCGGTCGCCACCTCGGAGACCTGGCGCGACAAGAATTCGGGCGAGCGCAAGGAGCGCACCGAGTGGCACAATGTCGTGATCTTCAACGAGAACCTCGGCAAGGTCGCCGAGCAATATTGCAAGAAGGGGAGCAAGGTTTACCTCGAGGGTCAATTGCAGACGCGCAAATGGCAGGACCAGAGCGGCGCCGATCGCTACACGACCGAAGTCGTGCTGCAGCGCTTCCGCGGCGAATTGCAATTGCTCGACTCGCGCGCGAGCAGCGAGGGCCGCGACAGTTTTCCTGACGAAGGCGCCCGCGCGTCCAACCTCAACCGCGCCGGCGGCCCCGACCGCCGCCCGGCTCTCTCCGGCGGCGGCGGAGGCGGGAGCGCCGGGCCGATCGACGACGACATCCCGTTCTGACTCCCCTCTCCCGCTGGGAGAGGGGCCGGGGGTGAGGGGGACCGAGCGCGTCCGCAACGGCCGGACCGCTGAAGCGGGCAGCGTCAGCCGGTGCGCCCACCCACTATCTGCCGATCGCTGTCACTCGCCGTTGACGATCGCCCGGCCGCCGTCGTTCGCGCGCGGCGAATGAATAGGCGCCCGTTTCTGATCGAAACGGGTCTCGAGATAGCGCGGATCGTATTCGGCGTCGGGCGGCGACACCAGAACGACCCACTGCTTCGCGCAAGAGCGAAGCGGCATATGACGCGCTCAGGATTTACTCACAGACGTTAGTCGAGGTGTTGAGGGATATCGAGAAAAACCGGTAGGGGCACGCGCGGTCGGAGCGCCCCGCGCTCACCTCCTCCCCGCCATCCCCCGCAGCCAATGAACGAAAGCCTCCAGAGTTTCCCGTCGCGGGTGGTC
>DATNBG010000006.1:0-2542 GCA_035572075.1 Roseiarcus sp.
TTTCTTGACGAACCGGCTTACGCATGTTACCGTTTTTCAGAATAAAACGGCAAGGCAGATTCGAGTATTTGCGCCGGGGGCGGCCGGGTGCCTTGGCGGCCAACCCCTCGGCCTCATCCCCGCGCGCCGCGAGGTGAGAAGCGCGAAATGAAATCGAGGTCAAATCATTGAAAACAAACAATTCCGCGAAATACCCCATTTCGTACCCCCAATGATCTCAAGGACTTACGACCCAGGAGCGAAACCGTTCGTTTCGCTAGGCGAAATGGAATCCTTTCGTTCTCGCGAGTTTTCCGCCTCGTGGAGGCCCGGGATTTCGCGGCATTTCGTTTGTTGGCGCGTGGCCGAGTGTGCGCGGCTCTCCGAGTCGGACGATTGGAAATGGCGCCGCAAGTCATTGAAATGGCTCAAAACGGACTCGCAAGTGGCGCCGCCGGGCCGCGGTCGCCGGACGCGACAATCGATCAGGCGAGCTCCGTGCCCTCGAAAGCTTCGCCGCAATGCAATATGAACGCTTCGAGCGGGCTGGTTCGCCTCGCGGCCGATTGAGGAGAAATGTCGATGTCGCTCGCCAAACGTCACGCCCTGGTCACCGGCTCGACCAGCGGCATCGGGCTTGCGATCGCGCGCGCCCTCGCCAAGGAAGGCGCGGACGTCGTGATCAACGGGTTCGGCGACAAGGCGGCGATCGAGGCCGAGCGCGCGAAGATCGAGACCGAGTTCGGCGTGCGCGCCTTCTACAACGGCGCCGACATGGCCAAGGGGCCGGAAATCGCGGCCATGGTCGCGGACGCTGAGAAGCGGCTCGGCTCGCTCGACATCCTGGTCAACAACGCCGGGATCCAGTTCGTGTCGCCGATCGAGGATTTTCCGGTCGAGAAATGGGACGCGATCATCGCGATCAACCTTTCCGCGGCGTTCCACACGATCCGCGCCGCGGTTCCCGGCATGAAGGCGCGAAAATGGGGCCGCATCATCAACACGGCCTCCGCCCATTCGCTGGTCGCCTCGCCCTTCAAAGCGGCCTATGTGTCGGCCAAGCACGGCCTCGCGGGGCTCACCAAGACGGTCGCGCTCGAGCTTGCGGCTTTCGGCGTGACGGCGAATTGCATTTCGCCCGGCTACGTGTGGACGCCGCTGGTCGAGCGGCAGATTCCCGACACGATGAAGGCGCGCAATCTCACCCGCGAGCAGGTCATCAGCGACGTGATGCTCGCCGCGCAGCCGACCAAGCAATTCGTCACCGTCGACCAGGTCGCTTCGCTCGCCGTCTATCTCGCCTCGGACGCAGCGGCTGAGATCACCGGCGCCAACATCTCGATCGACGGCGGATGGACCGCCGCGTGAGCCGCGCTCCTCGCGCGGCCGCGGCGAAACCGGCCGGACAGAAGGAGTCCGCCGCACGGGCGGTCGTCAAGACCGTCAACCTCGCCCTCCAGGGCGGCGGCTCGCACGGCGCTTACACCTGGGGCGCGCTCGACGCGCTCGCCGAGGATGGCCGAATCGAGATTTCGGCGATCAGCGGCGCCTCCGCCGGCGCGATGAACGCGGTCGTCTTCGCCTCGGGCATGGAAGGCGGACGGGAGGGCGCGCGAGCGGCGCTGGAGAAATTCTGGCTGTCGGTCTCCACCGAAGGCTCGCTCGCGCCGATCGAGCGCAAATGGCTCGACGGAGCGCTTCAGGCCTGGGGCGGCTACTGGCCGGGGGCGCGCTTGATCGACGCATGGACGGACGCCGTGTCCGGGTTGCTGAGCCCTTACGAATTCAACCCCCTCAACGTCAATCCGCTCAGGGTCCACCTCGAGCAGGCGGTCGACTTCGAGCGCCTGCGTGCGAGCGAGGGGCTGCAACTGTTCATCGCGGCGACCAACGTGAGGACCGGACGCGGCCAGATCTTCCGCCGCGACGTTCTTGCCGCCGATCACGTCATGGCCTCGGCCTGCCTGCCCCAGCTCTTCCAGGCGGTGATGATCGGCGGCGAGCCCTATTGGGACGGCGGATTCGCCGGCAATCCGCCGCTGTGGCCCCTGTTCTACGAGACGCATTGCCGCGACGCGATCATCATCCAGATCAATCCGATCGAGCGCGACGAGGCGCCTCGAACGCCGGCGGAGATCGACAACCGGGTCGACGAGATCACCTTCAACGCGAGTCTGATCGCAGAACTGAGAGCCGCCGACTTCGTCGCCCGCCTCATCCGTAGGGGCCTCCTCAAGAGCGACGAATACCGGGAGGAGCGGCTGCACCGCATCGGCGGCGCGGGCCAGCTCGAGCAGTTCAGCGCCGCGACCAAGACCGACGTCAGCTGGCCGTTCCTCGAGCAATTGCGCGACCTCGGCCGCGCCGACACGAAGGCGTGGCTCGACGAGAACTTCGACAAGATCGGGGTCGAGAGCACGCTCGACATGGACAAGGCGCTCCAGCGCGAGCCCGCGAAGCCGCCGACCAAGGGCGCGGCGGCGACGGCGCGCTAGCAGGCTGTTGAAGAAGTATCTCGTTTCGCGTTGAGGACGGCTTCGTCGCCGTTGTCATAGGCGAACTC
>DATNBG010000007.1:0-4344 GCA_035572075.1 Roseiarcus sp.
GTCAGCAGCCGGCGCCTGCGATGATCGGGGCTGATTCGGCTCGCGATGAGCCCGCGGGCGCGCAGGCGCGCCGCAACGCGGCTCAGGTGCGCCTTGTCCATAGCCAGCGCGCGGCCCATGTCGGCGGCCGTCGCGCCAGCCTCGCGCGCGTGGGCCAATTCGTAGAGAACGCGCGCTTCCGGCAGGCTGAGGTCGGTCGCCGGCAGGCTGCGGTTCAAAAGGCCGAGCTTGAGGGTGTAGAACCGGTTGAAGGCGCGCACCTCGTCAGTCAGGGTCATGGCGGTGTCCCCGAGTAATGTTGTCTTAGACAACACTACTCCGGGGCGACCGGCCCGGCAAGCGGCGGGCCGCCCCGTGGCCAGCGACTGAGCGACATTGTGACTGTGACGGAAAAAGGCGCCCAAGCCCTTGAAAGAGTGGGGTCGGCGCCAGAACCGCGCATCCCGGCGCGGCGCGCCCTGCCGGGCTAAAGCTCCTGGCCGGCCAGCGCCGCCTTGAGCTTGTCGGCCGCCTCCTCGGCGTTGCGCCAGTGCGGCGCAATCGCGAGCGCGCGCTGATAGACCTTGAGCGCGTCCTCGCGCTTGCCGCGCGCCTGGAGGATGGCCGCCATGCCCATCAGCGCGCCGAGGTGGTTGGGCTCGCGCTTGAGCGTCTCAGCGATGTCGGCCATCGAGCCGTTATAGTCGTCGTCCAGATAGCGGGCGGTCGCCCGCGCGTTCCACCCCTCCGCCCAGTCGGGCAGGAGCGCGACCGTCTGATCCAGGATTTTGAGCGCCGCCGCGTATTGCTCGACCCCGATCGCATGGCGCGCGCGCTCGAGCAGAAGGTCGCCGGTGTCCGAGCCGGACTCCGAATAGAGGTGGAGAAGTCGGCTGATCAGCCCCGAGGTCTCGTCCGGGTCTTTGGAGGCGGCGAGCCGCGCGTAGAGATCGGCGCGCTCTTCAGCGGGCGTTTTCGGCCGGGGCGCGTCGGGCTTCGTCTGCGCCGCCGGGCCGCCGGGCGCGGCTTGAGGCGGCGCTTGAACGTCGGCGCCCCATGCGGACGCGCCAGCCAAAAGGCCCATGACCGCCAGGCTCACGAAGAGGGATTTTGCGGGACGCCGCATCGCGTGAATTCTATCGCGCGGGAGGGCGGCCGTCAAAAGATTGGCGAACCTCGGTCTATCCCTGACGCGCCTTGAAGCGCCGCTGCGTCTTGTTAATGATGTAGACGCGGCCCTTGCGGCGCACGAGGCGGTTGTCGCGATGGCGTTTGCGCAAGGATTTCAGAGAATTGCGGACTTTCACTGGTCTCACCACAAGGTCTTCCCGCAGGGAAGGGACCCGCGGCGGATGATCATTGAGGCGCTGCTATGCCTCAAACCGGGCCGATGATCAAGGGCGGGCGTCGATAGCCGCGGACCGTCCTTCGAGGCCCGTCCCGGCGCCTCGGCGACTGTGTTGGAGGTCAAGCGAATTCGGGGCGGCCCCCTATTCCGGCCGCTCCCAATCGGTCAGGGTGAGCCCGTCCTCGAGCCATTGCGTCGGGCCGGGCCTGAGGCCCGCGGCCCTGAGCGCGCCGTCGGGGTCGCCGCCAAACAGGGGGAGGCCGCCCGGCAGCCGCACTTTCACCGCGCGGCTCAGGTGGAAACAGTCGTAGCCGAGCTTGAGAAACAGGATGTAGGCCTGAGGGCCGCCGATGACGGCGATGGTCCCCGAATTCAAGCCGAGCGCCGCGCATGCGGCCTCGAACGGCGCCTCGGCCGGATTCCACAGCCGCGCTCTTGGGTTGCCGGGATCGGGCGCGAGGCCCGCGGCTTTCCGGGTGAGGATGAGCCTTCGCCGGTTCGGCGCATCGGGATGGGGCTCGGCCGAATGGCGGCCGTTGACGATCGCGTCGGCCCGCTTAAGGCCGCTCTCGAAGTGCCGCCGGTCGGCCTCGAACTGGAGCGCGGGCGGCTGGACGCCGCTCGCATCGGCGATCATGCCGTCGGCGGAGGCGATTGCGTAGGCCTCGATGCGAAACGCGCCGATCATGCGGCGCGTTATTCGTGGCTGTCCGAGTTGACCAGCGACAGGAACTCAGCCCGTGTCTGAGCCTGGTCGCGGAAAACGCCCAGCATCCGGCTGGTGACGAGGTCGGCGCCGCGCTTGCGGACGCCGCGATCGATCATGCAATGGTGAGCGGCCTTCACGACCACCGCGACCCCGCAGGGCTTCAGCACCTCGTCGACCGCATTGGCGATCTGCGCGGTCAGCCGCTCCTGAATCTGCAGCCGCTTGGAGAAGATTTCCACCACCCGCGCCAGCTTGGAAATGCCGACCACCCTCTTGTCGGGAATGTAACCGACCCACGCCCGGCCGATGATCGGCGCGATATGGTGCTCGCAATGGCTCTCGAAGGTCACGCCGCGCAGCACGATCATCTCGTCGTAGCCGTCGACCTCGCTGAAGGTCTTGCTCAGGATGTCCTGCGGGTCCTCGTCATAGCCGGCGAAATACTCGCGATAAGCGCGCACGAGGCGGCCCGGCGTCTCGATGAGCCCGTCGCGCCCCGGGTCCTCGCCGATCCATTTGAGGATGGTGCGGAAGGCGTCCTCGGCCTCGGCGTCGCTGACCGTCTTGCCGCCGCCGGAGGCCACTTCGAGATTCTCTTCCCTCAACGCCATGGCGCTCTTCCTTCTTCGCACGCGCGTCCCCATCAGGCCCCGCCGCCATTTAGGCGCCGCACGCGGCTTCTTAAAGGCGGCGGCTATCCGGCGACCCTGGAGAAGTCCGCCACGCCATGCATCGCCTCGCGCAATTCATTGAGCAATCTCAGTCGGTTGAGGCGTATCTCAGGATCGTCGGCGTTGACCGTCACATCGAGGAAGAAGGCGTCCACCGGCTCGCGCAAAGTCGCCAGCGCCCGCATCGCGCCCTCGAAATCTTCGCGGGCCGCGCGTTCGCGCGCCTCAGCCCCCGCCGCGGCGAGGATGTCGGCGAGGTCCTTTTCCGCCGGCAGCTTAAGAGCCGTCGGATCGTGCCTGGCGGCAAAGGCGCCGCCGCCGTCCTTTTTCTCCTCGGCGCGCAGGATGTTGGCGGCGCGGCGATAGCCGACGAGCAGGTTCTGGCCGTCTTCCGCGTCGAGCAGCTGCCCCAGCGCCTCGACCCGCCAGACGATCATGAGCACATCATCCTGGCCGGGCAGCGCGAACACTGCGTCGATGAGATCGTACCGCGCGCCCTTCTCGCGGAGGTAGACCTTCAGGCGATCTGCGAAGAAGGCGAGGAGGCTCGTTATTACCTCGTTTGGAGTACCAAGCGTATGAGACTGCTCCGTCAGCTTTTCCTTGAGGATCTGTCGTCCATCGAAAGACATAAATGGGACTAACGACTCGTCGGTGATAAGGTTGCCTCCCTCGTGCTTCCTACGAATCTCCTCATCAGGATCGAACCTCCACTTTGTGAAATCATGTTCAGCGTTCACCCCCTGATCGTCCTGGCGAACGTCGGGTTCACGCAGTTCGTCAGGCAGATAACAAGTTCCGTCGGAATTGCGTCGAACAAAAAGGCGGAACGCGTTTCGCGTTTGGTAGATGTGCCCCTCGTAGGCTCGAATGCTCAAGGCCGTCAGAGGCAGCCTCAACTCGTTCTCCAGCACGATCCGGATCACACCCAACGCGGCGCGCCGCAGCGCATAAGGATCCTTGCTGCCGGTCGGCTTCTCGTCGATCGCCCAGAAGCCGACCAGGGTGTCGAGCTTGTCGGCGAGCGCGACCGCGATCGACACCGGCGACGATGGAATGCGGTCGTTCGGCCCTAGCGGCTTGTAGTGGTCTTCGATCGCCTCGGCGACGCTCGGTTGCTCTCCTTGCGCGTTCGCGTAATAGCGGCCCATGAGGCCCTGAAGCTCGGGGAATTCGCCGACCATTTCGGCGGCGAGATCGGCCTTGGCGAGTTTCGCTGCTCGCGCCGCAAGCTCGGCGTCCGCGCCGACTTTCGGCGCAAGCTCGCGCGCCAAAGCATCGATGCGCGCGATGCGCTCGCCTTGCGTGCCGAGCTTCTCATGGAAGACGACCCGCTCAAGCTTTTCCAGCCGCTGGTCGAGCGGCTTCGCGATCTTGTCCTTGGCATCGGGCAGAGGCGCGAGGTCGGTCTGCCAGAAATGGCGCGCGTCAGCGAGGCGCGCGCGCACGACCCGGCCGTTGCCGGCGGCTATCGCGGCGCCGCCGTCGGGCGCAATGAGGTTCGAGACCAGGATGAATTTGTTGGCGAGTTTCCCGCGCTCGTCATGGCCGGCCTTGAGCCGGCCATCCACGCCGTTCCGGGTCGCTGTCCCGCGCGCTTTCGCGCCTTGCGGCGCTCCGTGGATGGCCGGGTCGAG
>DATNBG010000008.1:0-3899 GCA_035572075.1 Roseiarcus sp.
GTGATCGTGAGACATCGCGGTCGCCTTTGTCGCTGACCCCGAGTACATGCCCGACGGCTCAGGGATCAAGCTCTCATGAGGCGCTTTGACAGCTCCGCCGGTTCACCGCCGGCAAGGCTCTCCGTGCAGGCGGAAAACATGTGGGTCATAGCGTGCGCCATGTGAGCGCTGCTGGGCGCGCCTCGCTTCCCGACGGCGGCTGAAGCGCGAGGTCGAGTTGCGCGGCGTTCGTCAAGAAAAATCGACATTCTCTTGACAAACCGGCGAGCGTCTGTTACGGTTTTTCAGAATGAGCGGCAAGGCGCCGCGGGACCGGGCGTCGGATGTCATGGAGTTCGGCGCTCGCGATTCGCGCGAAACGAAAAGGCGGTCAAGTCATTGAGAACAAACAATTCCGCGAAATGACCGATTTCGCACCCCTAATGATCTCAATGGCTTACGACCCCGTCGCGAAATCGCTCGTTTCGCTTGGCGAAATGCCGCCTGCGCTTTCGCTTGCTTTTCCGCGTCGTCGAGGCCCCAGACGAAATGATGCGAAATCGACGTCGCCTTCAGGCTTGCGCGGCCAGCGGAGGGGAACGAGTCGGAAATGGCGCCGCAATCGGTTGAAATCGCTCAAAACCGACTCGGAAATGGCGCCCGGCGGGCCGGACCCGTCAGGCCCGATCCGGTGGCGGCCGCGTCACCCTGAGCCACGGCCGCGTTCCCTCGCCCGCCTCATCGTGAGCGCTGCTCGGCTGGTAATGGAGCGGCGAGCCCGGCAACTGACCGGCTTCGAGCGCGCGCAAGGTCGGCGCGTTGGTCACCTCGAACGAATCGAAGCCGCAGCGCAGCATGAGAGGGATTTCGTCGATCAGCACGTCGCCGGTCGCCCTCAATTCGCCGCGAAACCCGTAGCGGTCGCGCAGCAGCCGGGCGTAAGAGAACGACCGGCCGTCGGCGAATCGGCCGAAGGCGAGCGCGATCAGCGGGCGCCCCGCCAGGTCGCCGAGATGCGCCTGCGCGTCGGCGCCGGCCTCGACCTTAACCCCGACTGGCCCAGGCTGCGAAGCGAGGGCCTCGCGTTCGCTGAGCCAGCGCTTGAGCGACACGACGATCGCGCCCTCCTCGGGGACGGGCCCCTCGTCGCCGACAATCGCCCACGCGTCATCGACGAAACCCTCGCGCCGCCACAAAGGCATCAGATGCCCGATCCCGCGTCGAGCGGGCCTGAATGGATGCCGCACTCGACCTTGCCCCGCCCGCGCCATCGGCCGGCCCGCTCGTCCTCGCCCGGCCTGACCGGGCTCGTGCAGGGCAGGCAGCCGATGGAGGGAAAGCCCCTGGCGGCCAGGGGATGGCGGGGCAAACCGGCGTCGGCTATGTACTTGAGCACATCGCTCGCGCTCCAGCCCACCAGCGGGTTGATCTTGATCCGCTCGCCCTCCGCTTCGAACAGGGGGAGGGTGGCGCGGGTCGCGGTCTGGAAGCCCTTCCTGCCGGTGATCCAGGCGTCAAACCCTTCGATCGCCTCGGCGAGCGGGCGGACCTTGCGGATGTCGCAGCACCGGTCCGGATCGGCTGCGAACAGGAACCTCTCCGGATCTTCCTGAGCGACCGTCTCCGCCCGCGGTTCGGCGACGATGACGTTGGTGAGCTTAAGGCGCGCGACGAGGTCGTCGCGATAGGCGAGCGTCTCGGGAAAGTGCTGGCCGGTGTCGACGAAGATCACCGGCGTTGCGGCGTCGATCCGCGCCACCATGTGCAGGAGCGCCGCGGCGTCGGCGCCGAAGCTCGAGACGAGCGCGATGCGGCCGGGATAAAGATCCTCGATCGCCAGTCTCAGAAGCGAGGAGGCCTTGAGCCGCGCGAAGCGCGTCTCGAGCCTTGAGGCTGCGATCTGGTCGCCGAACAGCCGGACGTCATGCGCGCTCATCAGATGTCGGATCCGGCGCTGCGTTCGTAGAGCGCCTCCTTGAACGGCGCGATGCCGACCCGGCGGAAGGCGTCGAGAAAGGTTTCCTCATCCCCGCTTCTCAGCCCCATATAGGTCTCGACGATGGTTTCGATCGCCTCGACCACGTTCTCCGAGCTGAAGCCGGGACCGACGATCTGGCCGAGCGCGGCCTGTTCGTCGCCCGAGCCGCCGAGCGTGATCTGATAGGTCTCCTCGCCGGCCCGTTCGAGGCCCAGAATGCCAATATGGCCAACATGATGGTGGCCGCAGGCGTTGATGCAGCCGGAGATCTTGATCTTGAGCGGGCCGATCTCCCGCGCGCGCGCCCCGTCGCCGAAGCGCTGGGCGATGCGCTGCGCGACGGGAATCGAGCGCGCCGTCGCCAGCGAGCAATAGTCGAGGCCGGGGCAGGCGATGATGTCGCTGATCTGGCCGGCGTTCGGCGTCGCGAGGCCCACCGACGCCAGCCGGTCGTAGACCGCCGGCAGGTCGTCCAGCGCGACATGGGGCAGGATCAGGTTCTGCTCGTGCGAGACGCGGACCTCGTCGTGCGAATAGTCCTCGGCAAGGTCGGCGACGGCGTCCATCTGGTCGGCGCTCGCGTCGCCCGGCGTCGCGCCGATCGCCTTCAGCGAGACGGTGACCACGACATGGCCCGGCTGCTTGTGCGGCGTCACGTTGGAGGCGAAGAAGCTCGCGAAGCGCGCGTCCTTCCCCTTGCGCCGCTCGACCCGGTCGCTGACCGGCTTCTTCGGCTCGAGCTCGGGCGGCGCGAAGAAGGCGCGGAACCGCGCGAGCTCCCTTGCCGGAAGCTCCAGCGCCTTCGCGTCGCGGGCGGCGAACTCGGTCTCGATTTCCTCGCACAGAGCTTCGAGGCGCTTCTCGTGCACCAGGATCTTGATCCGCGCCTTCCACTTGTTGTCGCGCCGGCCCTCCATGTTGTAGACGCGCAGGATCGCCTCGACATAGCCGAGCAGGTCGCGCTCGGGCAGGAAATCGCGGACCTTGCGCCCGAGCATCGGCGTTCTGCCCAGCCCCCCGCCGACATAGACAGTGAAGCCGAGCTCGCACTTATCGTTGCGCACGATCTGGAGGCCGATGTCGTGGGCCTGGATCACCGCGCGGTCGTGCGCCGCGCCGTTGACCGCGAGCTTGAACTTCCGCGGCAGGAACGAGAATTCGGGATGGAGCGACGACCATTGCCGGATGATCTCGGCGTAAGGGCGAGGGTCGGCGATCTCGTCATGGGCGACGCCGGCGAAATGATCGGCCGTCACATTGCGGACGCAGTTGCCGGAGGTCTGGATCGCGTGCATCTCGACGCTCGCCAGCTCGGCGAGAATGTCGGGCACATCCTTGAGCGCCGGCCAATGGAACTGGAGGTTGGTCCGGGTGGTGAAATGGCCGTAGCCGCGGTCATACTTCCGCGCGATCTCGGCGAGCTTGCGCATCTGGCGGGAATTCAGCGTGCCATAGGGCACAGCGATGCGCAGCATATAGGAGTGGAGCTGCAGGTAGACGCCGTTCATCAGCCGATGCGGGCGGAACTGCTCCTCGGTCAGTTCGCCGGCGAGGCGCCGCGCCACCTGATCGCGGAACTGCTCGACGCGCGCGGCGACGAACGCCTGGTCGAAATCGTCATAGTGATACATGATCGGCCTCCGTCGCGGCCTTGGGACCCGCATGGGGCGCCTGACCGCGCGCCTGCTTGCCGAGGTCACGCCTGATCGTGGGTCCGGCGGCCCGGATCGCCTCGCGCAACGCCTTCGGCGCCATGTGTCCGTTGCGCTCCGCGACCGCAACGGCGTAAGCGTCGACGACGACGTTCGCCGCTTCGTCCTGCTTGGCGCGGCTGAGCGCGCCAGCGGTCGCTTGCGGATCGGCGCTGACCGCGGCGCGGTTGAAGTCCTCGCTCCAGCCGTCGTCGGTCTGGAACACGACGACGCCGTCGGCGAGCCGGTTG
>DATNBG010000009.1:0-5995 GCA_035572075.1 Roseiarcus sp.
GCCCGCGCCGCCTTCCAGGCCTTCCTGTCGGCGGGGAGGAAGTAGGCGCACACGTCATCGCGAGCGTAAGCGAAGCGATCCAGAGCCGCTGCTCCTGCCCTTCATCTCTGGATCGCCACGCCCTCGCTCCGCTCGGGCTCGCGATGACGGCGGCGATTCGGCAACTGTAGGCGCGGTCGCTGACCGCGCTGCCGCGCTTGACCCAAGCGCGGCTACAGGCGCTGAACTAAAGGGAGCAGGCAACCGGAGTTGTAACCCACTGGTTCATCCGGCGGTCGAAATAACGAGACTCCCAAACGCCCCCATGCGCTTTGGCATATTCAAAGATCTTGTCGCACTTGTCGGCCGGCCAGGAGAGCTTGCATCTGTCCCGATGACCGGCGCAGCTCTCGATGTTCCGGTTCGCCATTGCCTCGCTCGCGAGGAAAACACCGAACACGATTAAAGGAAGAAGAAAAACGCGTCGCATGATCGCCTCCGTTAGGAGCAGGGATTGGTATCGCAGGCGTGCGCGGGCTGCGAGAGCATCGACGCGCCGGCCGCAACGCCGCCGGCTAGGGCGAGAGCGAGGAAAGCCAGAGCCAAAATCTTGCGCATGATCGCCTCCGTCAGCCGTAGTCGCTGTTGCCGCAGGCGTGCGCGGGCTGCGCCAGCATCGACGCGCCGGCCGCGACGCCACCGGCGAGGGCGAGAGCCAGGAGAGCCAGGGCCAGAATCTTGCGCATGATCACCTCCGTCAGCAGCCGCTGTTACCGCAGGCGTGGGCGGGCTGCGTGAGCATCGACGCGCCGGCTGCGACGCCGCCGGCGAGGGCGAGGGCCAGGAGAGCCAGGGCCAGAATCTTGCGCACGATTACCTGCGTCAGCACTTCGGGTTGGTACATTACGCACAGGCGTCCGCCGCGTCATGACCCAAATGGGCTATGTGCCTTAAAGTTTGGCGAGGCGGGCGAGGAGCGCGACGAGCTGGGCCTGGCGATGCGTCTCGGTCTTCTCGTAGACGCTCTTGAGCTGGTTGCGGGCGGTCTCGACCGAGACGCCGAGCCTCGCCGCCGCCGTTTCGAGCGACTCTTCGCCGAGCAGCCGTGCGGCGAGCCGGGCCTCGGCGGGCGTCAGGCGGAAGGCCGCGATCAGATCCTCTCCGGGGGCCTTCGGCCGCGCGTCGAGATCAACGAAAACGATGCATGCCTGGCCGGGCGCGAACGCGCCGCCGGCGATCGCGGGAAGCCGGGTGGGATAGGCGAGGATCGGACGGCCTTCGCGCCTAGGGAGCACGACCGGCGGATGAAACGCCCCGCCCTGGCCCGCCCAGATCAACGCATGGAGGGCGCGATCGAGCGCGGCGGTCGCGTCGCGGCTTGAGGAGACGACGCGGCGCCTGACGATTTGCAGGTCTGCTCCAAGCAGGCGCTCGGCGGACCGATTGACCCGCACCGCCTCGCCAAGGCGGTCGACGACCACCGCCGGCGATCCGCTCGCCTCGAAGGCCTCGAGCGCGGCCTCGATCCGCGCAAAGCCGAAGGCGCGAGCGAGCGCGGCGGCGCCGCCAAGCTCATTGGACAACGCCGCGAGGCGGTCAATCTCGCTTTGCTGAAACGGCCCCTGCTCGATGGTGCGCTGGATGGAGAGACACCACACGTCCTCCCCTTCTCCGACTTTGACCGCGCCGAACCAGCCGAGCTTATGGGGTCGCAGGAACTCCTGATAATAGGGCTCGCGCGCCATCTCCTCCGGGCTCGTGAAATCAAACTCCGTCACCACGCCGCGCTTGACCAGGATCGGCGCCGGGCGATAGCGAACATCCCGATTGATCCATCCGTCGCGGACATAAGCCTCGACCGAGGGCTGCATGCCATCGCTCATCGGGAACTGCGGCAGCCGGCCCTTGAGCGGAACCATCAGAGCGCCGAAACTGCCCGTCGCGCTCGCGGCGACGTCCATGGCCGCGTTCCAGCGTGTGGGATCGATCGCGGCGGACGCGAAAGCGTCGGCCGTCGGCGACAAATCGCCGAATGCGCTGGCCATCGAGCGCCCACCCCCGCGCCCGCAACGGTCCAACCGGCAGGCGCGGCCTAATCGCCGGATGTCCGCTCCGGCTATGGTCAATATGCCTCTTTTTGCGGGCTTCTCAAGCGAATAGCCGGTCCTTCACGACATCGTGAAGCGGACGGGACGGACCCAACTCGAACGCACGGAGGACCCCTTCTCCCCGTCGGGAGAAGGTGGCGCGGAGCGCCGGATTGAGCGGACCCGTCCCCAGACGAGTCAGCGATAGGTTGATGAGGGCCAAGTCCCTCTCCCCGGCCCTTCTCCCCATAGCCCGTCCAGAGACGGGCGTCTTTCCGGACGCCCTTTGGGGACGAGGGGGCGCGCTTTCCAGACTGCGCCTACCCTTGTCGTCATTGCCCTGCGATCCGCGCCCGCGCTCGCGAGCACTTCCCCAAGCCCCGGCGTCGCCGGCGAGGGCGGGGCGGCGGGGTCGGTCCAGTCGACGGGGACCCCTTCTCCCGTCGGGAGAAGGTGGCGCGGAGCGCCGGATGAGGGGACCCTGCGCCGGACGAGTCGGCGATAAGGCGACTACGGTCCAGTACCCTCATCCCTGGCCCTTCTCCCGGCGGGAGAAGGGGGCGCGCTCCTTCCGCCCGCGCCAGGGCGGGTTTCAAGCCGCATCATGGGGCCTCCCTTCGATCTGCGCCGCGCTCGCGAGCACTTCCCCAAGCCCCGGCGTCGTCGGCGAGGGCGGGGCGGCCGGGTCGATCCAGTCCAGCGCGTCGACCTCGTCACTGAGATGCGGCTCGCCGCTCGTCCACCTCGCCACGAACGAGGCGATGACGAAATGCGTCTTCACCCGGTCGCCCTCATGCGCGATCGCCTCGAGGTGCCGGTTGAACGCGGCGATCTCGGCCTTAATCCCGACCTCCTCCTCAAGCTCCCGGGCGAGCGCCTCCGCCAGCGTCTCGCCGATCTCGACCCCGCCGCCGGGGAGCGAGAAATGGCCGATCATCGGCGCCCGCGCCCGGCGCACGACGAGGACGCGGCCTTCCCGGAACACCGCGGCCGACACCGCGAGGATCGGGCGCGACGGAAACAGCCGGTCATTCATGGGACGTCTTCCTCAAGCCCTCGGCTCGCCGATCCGGAGCGTCGGCCACCCTCGCCACCCTGGCGCTTCAGACATGGACAGGGAAGCGTCGCCGCCGCGCCCAGCGGGAAAAGCAGACTGTGCGACAATCTCTTTACAAAAAACCGGAAGCCATGCTATCCTCTGTTGTCTCGAATCGGAACCGCCTTCGCGGGACATTGGTGGATCGGAGAGAAAGGAAGTGGAATGGCGAGGCGGTTTGCGCACAACCTGAGACGCGAGTCGGGAGGCGGGGAAAAAAATTTTATTTTTTCGCTCGTAACCCATTGAAAAGTCCCGATTCCACCAAGCTAAACCAAGTTAAACCAAGCTAATCCAAGGACTTTTGCTTGGTTTTGTTTGGATTTGCTTGGCCGTAACTCGCCTTCCGGTTGCATTTTGGTCTCGTCAGGCGCGGCGCGTCGGATCACGGATAGAGCAGCCGCTTCTCCCAAGGCTCCCCCGGCGCCGCGCGTTTGAACTGCAGGCGCTCGTGCAATCGCGACGGCCGGTCGAGCCAGAACTCGATCTCGACCGGCTCGAGCCGGTAGCCGCGCCAATAGTCCGGGCGCGGCACGGCGGTCCCGAACCGCCGCTCGTAGGCCTCGACCGCGGCTTCGAGATCGGCGCGCGAGGCAAGCGTCCGCGACTGCCGGCTCGCCCAGGCGCCGATCTGGCTCCCCCTCGGTCGGGAGCCGAAATAGGCGTCGCCCTCGGCCGCGCTCACTTGCCGGACGGCGCCCCGGAACCGGGCCTGGCGACGCAGCGATTTCCAGTGGAAAAGCGCCGCCGCCCTTGGCGCGTCCTCGAGTTCCCGCCCCTTGGCGCTCTCGATATTGGTGTAGAAGACGAGACCCCGCTCGTCGGCGCCCTTGCAGAGGACCATCCGGACATTGGGCAGGCCGTCCTGATCGACGGTGGCGAGCGCCATCGCCTCGGGATCGTTGATTTCCGCCGCCCTCGCGTCGGCGAACCAAAGCTCGAACAGGGCGAAGGGATCGCGAGCCTCGGTAAAGTCGGCCGTGCTCAAATCGTTCAAGATCGCCCACGCTCCTCAAGAGAGAGGGCCCGACCCTATCGCGGCCCGAGCGGACTCGGCAATCGAGGCCGGATCCTCCGCCCTTGCGCGGCGCCGGACAAAGGGCCAAATGGGGAACGGAGACATTGGCTTTTGCGCTTCCTGAAGGCTAAGGCCGAAAGACGGGCTCATGACGCGCGATCCCTATGACGTTCTTGGCGTTGCGAAACATGCGAGCGCGGCGGAAATCAAATCCGCGTTTCGCAAGCTCGCCAAGAAATACCATCCCGACCAGAGCAAGGAAGCCAGAGCCAAGGAGCGCTTCGCCGAGGTCGGGACGGCCTATGAAATCCTCGGCGACGAGAAGAAGCGCAAAGCCTTCGACCGCGGCGAAATCGACGCGGAGGGCAAGCCGCGCGCGCCGCAATTCGAGGGCTTCGGTTTTGGCCGCGGGGGAGGGGGTCGCGCCGACTTCCGCAATTTCGGCTTCGACTTCGGCTCAGGCGGGTTTTCCACCGAAAGCGGTTCGATCGATCCGGACATCCTGTCGGAACTGTTCGGCGCCGGCCGCTCGCGAGCGCGCTCGTCTCCGGCCCGCGGAGAAGATATCGGCGTCTCGGTCGCGGTTCCGTTGGAGACGATCGCCCACGGCGGCTCGATCCGGGTCGCCCTGCCGACGGGCAAGACGCTGGATGTCGCGATCCCTCTCGGGATCGAGGAAGGCAAGTCGATCCGGTTGCGCGGCCAGGGCCATCCGGGCAACCGCGGCGGGTCGCCCGGCGACGTGCTGGTGACCATTCGCTACGCCCCCCATCCGCACTTCAAGGTGGAGGGACGCGATCTCAGGCTCGACTTGCCAATTACCCTCTATGAGGCCGTTTTGGGCGGGCGCGTGAGGGCGCCGACGCTCGGCGGCGAGGTCGAACTCTCGGTCGCTCCGGGCGCCAACGCCGGTCGCGTGCTCCGGCTCAAGGGCAAAGGCCTTCCCGCCGGCGGCGAGCAACCCGCGGGCGATCTCCTGGCTCAGTTGCGGATCGTTCTGCCGAGCGAGCCCGATGCGGAACTGACCGCGCTCATGCGCAAGATGCGCGATCAGAAGCCCTACCAGCCTCGCTGAAATCCTGCTTAAGGAATGGCCTGAGCCGGCTCGACCGGGGGGTCGAACAAGGCGTTCGCGATCTTCAGCAATGACGAGGCGTCGAGATCGCCGATGAGCGCGAATCCCTCGCCGCGCCATGTCCAGACGGCGGCCGCGCCGCCGTCCGCCGCCAGAAGTTCGGGCGCTCCGGTCGCAGGCGCATCGAATGACTGGATCAACAACCCGAGAGGTCCCTCCTGCGAGCTGTAGACGAGAAAGGCCGCGGCCGCGCGCGGATAGGGAGCGATCCGCGCTCCGACCAGGCTGATTGCGGCAGGAGTCGCGGGGAGGGCGAGGGCATGCATGAGCCGCGTCCTCAGCCACGCTTCGGCTTCCGCTCTGTCGCCGGTCGCCAATTCGACCGGCGCCACCCCCGGACGGACGAAGGCGCGGAAAGCGGCGACGCCGGCCTCAGCGAGTCCTTTGGCGGGGACGACGGTCGCGGCTGGCGCCCAGACCCAGGCGAGGCCGAGAGACAACGCCGCGAGGCCCAGCCGCCACGCGAGGGACGACCGAAAAGCGCGGAACGCGTTGACCTTCGCCGACGGCCGGGAAGCCTCCGCGACAACGGGCGCCGGCAACCGCGTCGGCGGCTCGCTCGAGGGTCTGCCGCCAGCCGCGGCCGCCCGACGGCCTTTGATCAGAATGTCATTCTGGCGAACGGCGGCGATCGAAAAGGCCCTTGCGCCCTCGCCGTCGAAGGCCGTGCGAATTGCGCC
>DATNBG010000010.1:0-4560 GCA_035572075.1 Roseiarcus sp.
CTCGTGGGGCAAGATGCTCGCCGACGCGCAGAATGTTCTCTACAACGCGCCCAGGCTCGCGCTCTATCCAGGCGTCGCGATCGCGCTCAGCGTTTTAGGCCTCAATCTGCTCGGCGACGGCCTGCGAGACGCGCTCGATCCGAAGCTGAAAGCGCGTGGCTGATGCTGCTCGAAGCAACCGATCTCGCCATCGACCTGCCGACTCCAGACGGGCTTCGCCGCGTTGTCGATCGGATTTCGTTTTCGCTCAACGAAAGCGAGAGCCTGGGGGTGGTCG
This sequence comes from Roseiarcus sp., assembly GCA_035572075.1. Lineage (GTDB taxonomy): Bacteria > Pseudomonadota > Alphaproteobacteria > Rhizobiales > Beijerinckiaceae > Roseiarcus. Next base: position 278 of record DATNBG010000010.1, read on the forward strand.
GCGAATCCGGCTCCGGCAAGACAATGACTGCGCTCGCGCTCATGGGGCTCACGCCGGAGGGCGCGCGGGTCTCGGGTTCGATCCGCTTCGAGGGCCGGGAACTCATCGGCCTCGAGGAAGAGGCGATGCGACACTTGCGCGGCGACCGCATCGCCATGGTCTTCCAGGAGCCGATGACGGCGCTCAATCCGCTGCGCGGCGTGGGCGCGCAAGTCGCCGAGCCCATGATGCTGCACCGCGGGCTCGGACATCGCGAAGCGCGCGAGCGCGCGGTCCATTTGCTCGAGCGCGTGGGGCTTGCGGAGCCTGAACGCGCGGCGCGATCCTATCCGTTCGCGCTCTCGGGGGGCGAACGGCAGCGCGTGATGATCGCGATGGCGATCGGCTGCGGCCCGCGCCTTGTCATCGCCGACGAGCCGACGACCGCGCTCGACGTCACGGTGCAGGCGCGGATTCTGGCGCTCATCGACGGGCTGAAGTCGGAATCGAAGATGGCGGTCCTGCTGGTCAGCCACGATCTCGCGGTGATCGCCGGGCACTGCGACCGCGTCATCGTCATGTACGCGGGCGTGATCATGGAGAGCGGGCCGGTCGAGGCGGTCATGCGCGAGCCGAGAAACCCCTACACGCTGGCGCTGCTCGAGGCCCGCCCGCGGCCGGGAGCGCCGCGCGGCGCGCGGCTCAAGACGATTCCCGGCTCGCCGCCGGCCCAACTCAAGCGCCGCGAGGGTTGCCCTTTCGCCGGCCGGTGCGCGCTCACCATCGACATCTGCTGGACGACGCCGCCGCCCGAGGTCGCCTTCGGCTTAAACCATGTGTCGCGCTGTCATCGCGCGCGCGAATTGGGGAAAGCGCGATGAGCGAGGCGGGAACTCGCGACCGGCCGCTGCTCGAGGTCAATTCGGTCGTCAAGACCTATCGGGCGCCCGGGGTCGGCCCATTCGCGCGCAAGGCCGCGCGGCCGGCGCTTGCGGGCGTGAGCTTCTCGATTGATCAGGGGCGCTCGTTTGGGATCGTCGGCGAATCGGGCTCCGGCAAGTCGACGCTGGCGCGCATCGCGCTCGCGCTCGACAAGCCGGACTCGGGGGAAGTGCGCCTTCAGGGGCGCTCGCTGTTCGCTCTCACGCGACGCCAATTGCGACCGATGCGGGCGCATATGCAGATGGTCTTCCAAGACCCTTATGGGTCGCTCGATCCGCGCCAGCGGGTGGAGAGGATCGTCGCCGAGCCGCTGGCCGCGCTCGGCGGAGCGGGCAGAGCCGAGCGCCGCGCCCGCGTGCGGGCCTCGCTCGAGGCGGTCGGCCTCGAGGCTTCCGACGCGCTCAAGCATCCGCATGAGTTTTCCGGCGGCCAGCGCCAGCGCATCGCGATCGCCCGGGCGCTGATCACCCGGCCAAGCCTCGTCATCGCCGATGAGCCGGTGTCGGCGCTCGATGTCTCGGTTCAGGCGCAGGTGTTGAACCTGATGAGCGATCTCGAGCGCGAGGCGGGCGTGACCTTTCTTCTGATCAGCCACGATCTCGCCGTCGTGGCCCATATCTGCGTGACGACGGCCGTCATGTTTCGCGGCCGCATTGTCGAGACCGGCCTAACCGAAGCGCTGTTCGCCAATCCGGCGCATCCCTATACGCGCGAACTGGTGGACGCGACGCCGCGCCTCGACCGCCCCGCGCGGGTGGCGCTCGCGCCTGAGAATGGCGCGCCCGAAACCGCCGGGGGCTGCGCCTATGCGGCGCGGTGCGCGTTCGCCCGTCCGCGCTGCCTCAAGGAGGCCCCGGTTCTCGAGACAAAAGGCGACGGAAGCCGCAAGGTCGCGTGCTGGTATCCGCTGGGTTAGGTCAACGCTCCTGACGTGATTGTCGCTTTTTCCTCCGCCGCGCCCTTGCCGCGCCTCAAACGGCTCCCAATGTGAAACGCGCGCGAGCGGTTCGCCCGCTTGCGAGCGGAAACGGAGGACCCTGATGGGCGCTACGGATAATGCTTTCGGCTACGGCGCGCGCGAGTTCGGCCCGAGCGATTGGGCCAATGCGCGATGGCGGCGGCGCGCCGGTTCGCGCTGGACGGCGTTTGAGATCATCGCCATGGTTCTCGGCTTTATCGTCTTCTGGCCGATCGGGCTTGCGATCCTCGGCTACAAGTTCTGGCAGAGCCGCAATGGCGGGCCGGACCTGCAGACGTTCGCCGCCAGCAAGTGGCAGGACGCGCGCGCGATGATGGCGTCCAATTCTTGGGGGTGCGGCTCGATGCGGCGCGCAGGCGGCTTCTATACCCCCTCGACCGGCAACGCCGCGTTCGACGAGTGGCGGACGGCGGAACTGGCCCGGCTCGACGAGGAGCGCCGCAAGCTCGACGAGGCGCAGCGCGAGTTCGCCGAATATGTCGACGCGATCCGCCGCGCCAAGGATCGCGAGGAGTTCGAGCGGTTCATGGCCGAGCGCCGGGCGCGTCCGGCCGGCGGCGGCTCCGAGCCGCACTGATCCTTCGAGGCCCCGCTGACGCGGGGCGCCTTGAGGCACGAGGTTTTCGTTTTAAGTCCCTTCTTCCCTTGCCGGGGAGAAGGGACTTCCGCTTGACGATATCGCGCTTTGCGATGCTATGCTCCGGCTCGCCCTCTCCTTAAGCCCCGGAGCGTTCCATGCGCCGCGCCTATCGCCTCTTCTTCACGCTCGGCCTCGCCTTCATGGCGCAGGCGGCCCTCGCCAAGGACAGCGTAACGATCGGCATGGTGCTCGAGCCGCCGGGGCTCGACCCGACCAGCGCGCCGGCGGCGGCGATCGGCGAAGTCACGCACTACAACATCTTCGAGGGCCTGACCAAGATCAACGAGGACTTCTCGATAACGCCGCTTCTGGCGGAGAAATGGGACTTCTCGCCCGATCTCAAGACGCTCACCTTCACGCTTAAGCCGAATGTCAAGTTTCAGGACGGCGAGCCGTTCTCCTCGAAGGACGTGAAGTTCTCCTTCGAGCGCTTCGCCGCCAAGGACTCGACCAACAAGGACAAGGCCTTCTTCGCCTCGATCGAATCGATCGACACGCCCGATCCGATGACGGTGGTGCTCAAGTTCAAGGAGCCAAGCTTCCAGGCGCTGTTCCATCTGGGCACCGAGACGGCGGTGATCCTCGACGAGAAGAGCGCGGCGAACGAAGCTGTCAAGCCCGTCGGCACCGGGCCTTACAAGCTTACCTCCTGGACCAAGGGCTCCTCGATCACCCTCGACAAATGGGACGGATTTCGCGACGCGGCGAAGGTCCCGATCGCGCATGCGACCTTCCGCTTCATCTCCGACCCTTCCGCGGCGGTCGCGGCCATGCTTGCGGGCGACGTCGACGCATTTCCCCGCTTCCCCAACAATGAGGCGCTGGGCCAGTTCAAGAGCAATCCGCGCTTCCAGGTGCTGATCGGCGGCACTGAGGGCAAGACGATTCTCGCCATGAACAACAAGAGGAAGCCGCTCGACGAGCTGAAAGTGCGCCAGGCGATCGCCTATGCGATCGACCGCAAGGCGATCATCGACGGCGCGCAGAACGGATTAGGCACGCCGATCGGCAGCCATATGACCCCCAACGACCCGGGCTACGTCGACCTCACCGGCATGTATCCGCACGATCCGGCGAAGGCCAAGGAGTTGCTCAAGGAAGCGGGCGTCAAGACGCCGCTCGAGCTCAGCCTCATCCTGCCCCCGCCTCCCTATGCGCGTCAGGGCGGCGAAATCGTCGCGGCCGAACTCGCCGAGGTCGGGATCAACGCCAAGATCCAGGACGTCGAGTGGGCGCAGTGGCTCAGCGGCGTCTACAAGGACAAGAACTACGATCTGACCATCATCAGCCATGTCGAGCCGCTCGACATCGGCATCTACGCCAACCCGAACTATTACTTCCAGTATGACAGCCCGGCGTTCCAGGCGATCTACGCCAAGGTGACCTCGGCGCCCAATCTCGACGCCTTCAAGGCGGCGATAGGCGAAGCGCAGAAGAAGATCGCCGAGGACTGCGTCAACGCCTTCCTGTTTCAATTGCCGAACGTGACCGTCGCCGACGCGAAGCTTCAGGGCCTGTGGAAGAACGCGCCGATCTTCGTCAACGATCTCGCGGCCCTGTCCTGGAAATGAGCGGACCCGCGAACGGGGCGAGGGGCTGAGCATGGAGCCGTTCCGGATGTCGGCGCGGGAGCTTCTGCGCGCCTATCGGGCGCGCGAGATCTCGCCGGTCGAGGCGATGAGGTCGGTCATCGGGCGCGTCGAGGCTTACGAGCCGCATATCCATGCAACCTGGCTCTACTCG
>DATNBG010000011.1:0-4671 GCA_035572075.1 Roseiarcus sp.
TGGCCGACGACGAACTCGTCAAGCAGATGCATGACGACCTCTACGACGGCCTCAAGGAGGAGATCGAGGAGGGCGTCCGGATTCTGCTCGACCGCGGCTGGGCGCCCTACAAGGTCCTGACCGAGGCCCTGGTCGAGGGGATGCGCATCGTCGGCATCGATTTCCGCGACGGCATCCTGTTCGTCCCGGAAGTGCTGATGTCGGCCAACGCGATGAAGGCGGGCATGGCGATCCTGCGGCCGCTGCTCGCCGAGACGGGCGTGGAACCGATCGGCAAGGTCGTGATCGGCACCGTGAAGGGCGACATCCACGACATCGGCAAGAATCTCGTGTCGATGATGATGGAGGGCGCGGGCTTCGAGGTGATCGACCTCGGCACCAACAACAGCGTCGACAAATATCTCGACGCGATCGAAAAGCACCAGCCGGAAATCTTAGGGATGTCGGCGCTGCTGACCACCACCATGCCTTACATGAAAGTCATCATCGACACGCTGAAGGAGAAGGGCATCCGCGACGACCACATCGTGCTGGTCGGCGGCGCGCCGCTCAACGAAGGCTTCGCCGAGGCGATCGGCGCCGACGCCTATTGCCGCGACGCCGCGGTCGCGGTCGAGACCGCCAAGACCCTGCTCGCCCGCCGGCAGGGGAGCGCGCAGGCGAAAGAGCAGGCTGGAGCGGGCGCGTGAGACGTCCCTCTCAGGAAGAAGAGTTCGGCTCCGAAACGACCCACCGCGCTCGTGCGCCCGGGTCGCGCCGCGTTCTGGTCATCGCCTGCGGCGCGCTCGCGCGCGAGGTTCTCGCGCTCAGGCTCGATCACATCGACATCGCCTGCCTGCCGGCGCAGCTGCACAATCACCCGAGCCGCATCCCGGAGGCGATGCGGGCCAAGATCCGCGCCAATCGCCCGGCCTACGACGAGATCCTCTGCCTCTATGGCGATTGCGGAACCGGAGGCGAACTCGACCGCGTGCTCGAGGAAGAGGGGGTGACCCGCATCGAGGGCGCGCATTGCTATGCGTTCTATGCCGGCGACGAGGCTTTCGCGGGCATGATGGACGACGAGCCAGGCACGTTCTTCCTCACCGATTTTCTCGCCCGTCATTTCGACGCGCTCGTCATCCGCGGGCTTGGACTCGATCGCTTTCCTCAGTTGCGCGACGATTATTTCGGCAATTACCGCAGGCTCGTGCATCTGGCGCAATTCGACGATCCCGAGACGGACGCGAGAGCCCGTGCGGCGGCCGCTCGGCTCGGCCTCGCCTACGAGCGCCGCTTCACCGGACTTCAGGGAATCCGGGCGTTCCTCGACCGCTCGGCGCGAAAGCCGGAGGCGCCATGGCCAGCCTGACCATCCTCTACTGGCGCGACATCCCGAGCCAGGTCATCGCGAAAAGCGGACGTTCGTCGGCAAAGCGCCAACTGTCGGAGCGGTTCATCCGCGCCATTGACGCCGCAGCGATGCATGCGGGCGCGAAGAGCGAGGACGCCTATCTCGCGGAGTGGCGGCGCGGCGAGCCCGTCCCCTGCGGCGACGATCTTGAAGAGGAAGCTGCGCGCGCGGCCGAGCGGCTGGAAAAGGAATACGACACCCACAGGCTCGCCGTGCTCGCCAGACACGATGGGCGCGACGGCCCGCCTTGACCGCGAGCCTTAACCATTGAGCCTCCATCGCGTCGTCTTCACGCCCTCCGGCAAGCGCGGCGAATTCACCGAAGGGACGAGCCTCCTCGCGGCGGCGCGGGCGCTCGGCGTTGATCTCGATTCGGTCTGCGGCGGGCGGGGCATCTGCGGCCGCTGCCAGGTCGATGTCATGCAAGGCGATTTCGCCAAGCACGCGATCCATTCGAGCGCCGGTCATGTCAGCCCATGGGGAGCCGTCGAGAGCCGCTACGCCGAAAAGCGCGGCGCCTTTCCTCCCGGCCGGCGGCTCGGCTGCCAGGCAAAAATTTGCGGCGATCTGGTCATCAACGTGCCGCCCGAGAGCCAGGTCCACCGGCAGGTCGTGCGCAAGCGCGCCGAGAGCCATCCGATCGAAATCGATCCGGTCGTGCGCCTCCATTACGTCGAGGTCGCCGAGCCCGACATGCACGAGCCGTCGAGCGATTTCCGCCGGCTGCAAGAGGCGTTGCGCAAGCAATGGGGCCTCGCCGAGGCGAATGCCGATCTCGCGGTGCTGGCCACCCTGCAGAAGGCGTTGCGCGCGGGCGAATGGAAAGTCACCGTCGCCCTGCGCAAGGGCCGCGACATCGTGGCGATCTTTCCCGGATTCGCCGAGCGCGCCTTCGGCGTCGCCATCGATGTCGGCTCGACCACCATCGCCGCGCACCTGACCGATCTTGCGAGCGGCGAGGTGGTCGCCGCCTGCGGAGCGATGAACCCGCAGATCCGCTTCGGCGAGGATCTCATGAGCCGCGTCTCCTACGTGATGATGAACCCGGGGGGCGAGAGGGAGCTGACGCGCGCGGTGCGCGAGGCGATGGACGGGCTGATCCTCGAGGCGGCGCGCGAGGCGGGGGTCGCGCGCGGTGAAATCCTGGAAGTGACCCTGGTCGGCAATCCGATCATGCACCACCTGGTTTTCGGCCTCGATCCGACCGAGCTTGGCGGAGCGCCGTTCGCGCTTGCCCTCGACGGGGCGTATGAGGCCCGCGCGCACGAGCTCGGCCTCGATATCGCGCCGGGCGCGTTCGTCTATGCGCTCCCCTGCATCGCGGGCCATGTCGGCGCGGACGCGGCGGGCGTCGTGCTGGCCGAGGGCCCGCATCTCAAGGACGAACTGACCCTGCTGGTCGACGTCGGCACCAACGCCGAGATCGTGTTCGGCAATCGCGAGCGCCTCTTCGCTTGCTCCTCGCCGACGGGGCCGGCCTTCGAGGGGGCGCAGATTTCCTGCGGCCAGCGGGCGGCGCCGGGCGCAATCGAGCGTGTGCGCATCGAGCGGGCGACGCTCGAGCCGAGGTTCAAGGTGATCGGCTGCGACCTCTGGTCCGACGAGCCGGGCTTCGACGCGGCGGCCGCCGATCTCGGCGTCACCGGTATCTGCGGCTCAGGGATCATCGAGGCGATCGCGGAAATGTTCCTGGCCGGGATCGTGTCGGAGGACGGGGTCATCGACGGCGCGCTGGCCGAGCGTACGAAGCGCATCGAACCGGCCGGCCGCACCTTCGCCTATGTCCTGCATGAGGGCGCGCCGCGCCTTCTCATCCACCAGACCGATGTGCGCGCGATCCAGCTCGCTAAGGCCGCGCTCTACGCCGGCGCCAAGCTCTTGATGGAGCGCGCGGGCAGGGCGCCTCAGCGCATCACGCTCGCCGGCGCCTTCGGCAGCCACATCGATCCTCTCTATGCCATGACGCTCGGCCTCATTCCCGACTGCGATCTTGAGAAGGTGGCGAGCGCCGGCAACGCCGCCGGAACCGGCGCGCGCATCGCGCTTCTCAATCTCGCCGCGCGGTCGGAGATCGAAAGCGTCGTGAGGCGCATCGAGAAGATCGAGACGGCGATCGAGCCCGCCTTCCAGCGCCATTTCGTCGCCGCGATGGCCTTTCCCAACAAGGAGGACCCATTCCCGAACCTGGCCGAGCGGGTCGATTTGCCCGCGCGCAAGGAGGCGGGCGGGGGCGGGCGAAGACGAAGGCGCGCCGGGCTGGGATTGTCCAACCCCAGCACCACTTGAGCCCCGGCGCAGGATTTCGTTTGAAGTCGCCCCTCTACGTTCGCCGGATGAGGGCGAACACGACCCCGATGATCAGTACGACAACAGCCACCCAGATGAGAAGGTGAGCCCCGCCCATCGCGGTCGAGGCGACGCCGCCAAATCCAAGCAGCGCCGCGACCAGCGCGATGACGATCAGAACCAGCGCGTAATAAATAAGATTTCCGGGCATATGGACGCCTTTCAGAATCGCGGACTCGTCCTTCCGCAAGGCCCTCAACGCGAATCCTGCCGTTTGGTTCCGCCGAATCGAATCCATCGAGGCGCCGGAGTGAAATGCGAGCCGCCCTGAGCCGCGCCGACGGGCAGCGGACACCCCCCGGCAAGGCATTCGCCAACGCGCTCCAAACCCACTATTCCATCTCCGGCATGGCGGCTTTGGCTGAGAATCAGGAGCTTGCGCGCGCAACCCGGCGCCTGGACGCGCTGACCGACTGGGAGCGCCGGCCGCGCGGAAAAATGCGCGTCGGGCTCGAGCCGATGATCGACCTGGCCCAGCGCCTCGGCGACCCGCAAAAATCGTTCCGCTCGATCCATGTCGCCGGCACCAAAGGCAAGGGTTCGGTCTCCGCGCTGATCGAGGCCGCGCTGGTCCGCGCGGGGCTTAGCGTCGGGCGCTACGCCTCGCCCCATGTCGAGCGGCTGACCGAACGGGTGAGCCTCGATTCGCGCGAGATCGGCGAGGCCGCGCTTGCGCGCGCGCTCGAACGCGCGCTCGACGCCTACGAGGCCGCGCGCGCGGCCTCGACTCCGGCGGCCGGCGCGACCTGGTTCGACCTTCTCACCGCCGCAGCCTTTCTCATCTTCGCCGAGACGGAGCGCGAGTGGGCGGTGGTCGAAGTGGGCCTCGGCGGACGGCTCGATTCAACGAACATCGTCAATGGCGAGATCGCGGTCGTCACCAATATCGGGCTCGAGCACACCGAAATCCTCGGCAAGACGCGCGCGGCGAT
>DATNBG010000012.1:0-2815 GCA_035572075.1 Roseiarcus sp.
GCGACTTCATCGCCGAGCGTCTGCTTGAAGAAGGCGAACAGCGTCGCCACTTCGCCGGTCGCCTCGGAAGGCGCGTTCGCCCCCTCGACGAGCGCGATCGCCTTGATGTCGGCCGCGCCCTGGCTCACCGACTTGAACGGCTTGCCGTCGAATCCCGCGGCCGTCGACACCCAGAAGGCGTCGACCGGATCGGCGAGCAGCAGCACCTCGACGCCGCGCGCCTTGAACCCTTCGAGCTGGGGGCTCGCCGCGAGGCGCTTCAAGTCGTCGCCGGTGAGATAATAGATCGCCGTCTGATTCTCGCGAAGCGCGGCGACATATTGCGCGAGCGTCCGGTCGCCCCCCGGGTTGGCGGTGGAGGCGAAGCGGGCGATTTTGAACAGGCCGTCGCGGCGCTCCGGGTCCTCGTACAGGCCCTCCTTGATGACCGCGCCGAAATTCTCCCAGACCTTGGCGAATTTCTCCGGCTCGGCTTCCGCGAACTTGCCGAGCTCCTGCACCACGCGGTTGGTCACGCCCTTCTTGATCGCCGCGAACACGTCGCTCTTCTGGATGAGCTCCCGCGAGACGTTGAGCGGCAGGTCGGCGCTGTCGACCACGAGGCGCATGAAGCGCAGCCAGCCGGGCAGGATGTCGGCGTCCTCGGTGATCAGCACCCGGCGCACATAGAGCTTGTTGCGCCCCTTGCGCGCCGGATCGAACAGGTCGAACGGGCGCGAGCCGGGCACGAAGGCGAGAACCGTATATTCGTGCCGCCCCTCGGCGCGCCAGTGCAGGGTCAGCGCCGGCTCGTCGAACTGGCCGGAAAGGCCGCGATAGAATTCCGTGTATTCTTCCGCCGTCACCTCTGACTTGGGCTTCATCCAGATCGCCGCGCCGTCGGCGATGCGGCGCTTCTCCGCTCCGAGCTTCTCGACAAGGTCGATCGGCACGGCGACCGCGCCGGAATGATCGCGCACGATGCGCTCGAGCTTCCGCGGCTGGATGAATTCCTGCGAGGCGTCGTTGAGGTGGAGGGTGACGCTCGTGCCGCGCTTCGGCGCGGATTCGATGGCCAAAGGCGCGATCGTGAACGAGCCCTTGCCGTCCGACGACCAGCGCCAGGCTTCGTCCGTCCCGGCGCGGCGCGTGTCCACGACGACCTCGTCGGCGACCATGAACGCCGAGTAGAAACCGATGCCGAACTGGCCGATGAGGGCGGCGGCTTCCTTGCTCGCGTCCTCGGCCGCGAGCTTGTCCAGGAAAGCCTTGGTGCCGGAGCGGGCGATCGTACCGAGCCCCTGCGTCAGGTCTTCCCGGGTCATGCCGACCCCGTTGTCCGAGAAGGTGAGGGTCTTCGCGTCGGGATTGATCTTGATTTCGATCGCGAAGGGCGCGCCGTCCTCGATCAATTCGGGCCTGGCGATCGCCTCGTAGCGCAATTTCTCGCAGGCGTCGGCCGCGTTGGAGACGAGCTCGCGGACGAAAATCTCCTTCTCGGAATAGACCGAGTGCACCATGAGCTGCAGCAGGCGCGAAACGTCGGCCTCGAAGCTCTGGGTCGCGGCTTCGCTGGTCGGGGTCTGGGCGTCGGCGGTCAAGGGACGAACCTCTCGAAGGATGGTGGAAATTCCGGCCGAACGGCGCGGCGAACCGCATATCGGGGCGCGAGAGCGTCGATTCAAGACGAAAATGAGGCCTTTGCTCGCGGGCTGCGGCTGTCAGGCCGTCGCTTGGCGCAGCCGCCGGTCATAGTCATCCGCGAGCGCATGCAAGGCCGCCGCGCCGTCGCCGGAATAGGAAGGCCCATGCATCAGGGCGAGGGTGCCGGGGGCGAGCGAAGCGAGGCCCCGGATCGTCGCTCCCATGCCCGGATTGAGGCTCGAATAGCGAAACAGGTCCTCGGCGGCGATCGCGGGACCGACGATGTCGCCCGAGGTCAGGGCGGGTCCATCGCCGACCTGGGTGAAAAGGTCGCCGCAGAGCAGCGTGCCCGTGTTTTCCTCGTGCAGGACCCCGGCGTCCCATCCGTGCGGAATATGGGGCGTGTCGATGTAGCGGACGCGCTTCCCGCCCAGATCAACGACCTCATCGTTGGCCAGAATTCGCGGCGGACGGTCGGCCATGTCGTTGAGCGAGACCATGACGCCGGTCGCCCCATGCATGACCTCGGCGTGAGGAGCCGCCGCGAGCCACTCGTTCATGGAGCCGCACTCGTCCGCCTCGTAATGGCCAAAGCAGATCCACCGCAGCCTGGCCGCCGGCAGAACCGTCTCGACCGCGGCGCGAACGGCGGGAAACATGCGCCGGAGCCCCGTGTGGAAGAGCAAAGGCTCGTCACCGAGAACGAGGAAATGGTTGAATGTGAACCCTGCGGGCGGCGCGATGTCCGGCACATAAGCCGAGATGCGATAAACGCCATCCGCGATTTCGTCGACCTTGGCTTCCATCTCACCGTTCCTTCGGAACTCGACGCACGCCGAGTCTAGAGCCCAGCAATCAGTTTCTTCAACAGCGCGTCGAGCGTTTCCTGCTCGGCCTGCGTCAGCGCCGCGAGCAGCCGCTCCTCGTTCGCCACATGGCGCCCGACCGCCTCGTCGATCAGGCGCCGGCCCGCGCCGGTGAGAGCAACTTTCCGCGACGGTCCTCGGGGTCGGGGCGGCGCACCACGAGCCCCGCGCGCTCCAGCCGGTCAAGCCGGCCGGCCTCCTCAAAAATCGATACCGAGCATCGTCGCGGCTCAGATCACGGGAGCGGTATGGACGCCTCCGGCCGGAATTCTCCACCCTTGACGCAAAGTCGGGAGACAGACACGGACTTGCATGGTAATTGCGCG
>DATNBG010000013.1:0-2055 GCA_035572075.1 Roseiarcus sp.
CGACACCTGCATGGAAAGCCCGCTCAGCGCCTGAACCCCGGAATAGGCTTTGCGCACATCGGTCAGCGTAAGGAATGGCGCCGGCGCCTCGGCGCCGCTGGGGTGAGGCTCTGGACTTTTCATGATCGCTCGGAAACAGGCAGGCGCCCGGGGATGCGGCAATAAGGATCATGCCACTCCCCGGGCGCCGCCGGCAAGACGAAATCCTCCCGACTCGCCCGAAGTCAGGAAGACGGAAACGTCCCCCTTACTTGCCCTGCATCTTCTTCAAATTGGCGGCATAGGCGTCGACCGTGTCCTTGGTCACGATCTTGGTGGGGATGATGATAAGACCGTTGGCCGGAATGCCCGACTTGTCGCCCTTGACGTAGGCGGCCATCAACTTCATGCCCTGAAGGGCCCACTCGAAGGGCTGCTGGACAACGGTTGCGGCAATCGTCCCTTCCTTGACCCCGCCGAGGGTGACCGGGTCATCGTCGAACCCGACGATGGTGATCTTGCCGAGTTGGCCCGCTTCCTTGACCGCCGCGTAGATCTCCGGCGTGTTGTAGGAGTAGAAACCGACCAGGCAGTTGATGCTGGGATCGGCCGTCAGCACGTCCGAGACGTTGCTCTTGGCGCGGGTCTGGTCCATGCCGTCGCTGCGGGTGTCGACCAGCGTGATGCCGGTCCCCTTGATGCCGTCCTTGAAGCCCTCGGCGCGCTCCTTGAAGTTGGCGGCGTCAAGCAGACCGACAAAGCCCATGCATTTGCCGCCCTTGGGCATCGCCTTCTTGGCGATTTCCGCAGCCTGCTTGCCGGCGTCGACGTTGGACGAACCGATATAGGCGATGCGCTTGCTTTGCGGCGCATCGGAATCGGTGGTGAACAGGGCCGTTTCGCCGGCGATCTTGTCAAGAACATTGGTCGCCTTCGGATCGACAGCCGACACCATGATCGCCTTGACGCCCGCAGCCGCCAGATTGTCCATCAGCGTCTGCTGCGACGCGACGGTGGCCTGCGCCGGATATTCAAGCTCCATCTTGAAGTCGGGCAGTTCTTTCTGCGCGGCGGCGACGCCCGCGCCCGCGGCTTTCCAGAAGTCGGACGCGCCGTTGGTCACGAACGCCAGCGTCGGCTTGTCCGCGGCTTGCGCGCCGCTCACAAGACCGAAAAGGGCGCTTGCAGCGACGCCCGCGAGAATGAGACTCTTCATCACGTTTCCTCCGTTGCGGCCGTCCGTTTGGTTTGGCTACGCGCTTCAGCCCCCAGCGTCCGGCGCCGAATTCCGTACCGGCGGCCAGAGACCCGGTCAAGAGCATTCTTCATACTATCATACTAATGGCGGATTCGCGCATCGAGGCGGCCGGAGAAACGCCATGACGACGCCACGGGCGGGTTGAGGGGCTACTCCAGCGAGAGCGCCCGCGCCGGTCAGTCGGCGAGCGCTAAGCCGACGCCGCCGGCGGTCAGTGTCCGGCCCGCAGCCTTGGCGTCCTCGGCGCGATCGAGTCTCAGAAGCGCCAGCGCTTCGCGTCCCGAGGAGGAGCCGAGCGCGCCGAGGACGAGCTCGCGGTCGAGGACCGGCGTCCCCGGCGCGGGGGCGGGGCCGGCCAGCTTGACCCGCGCGACCCGCTTGCGCGCCGCGCCTCGGTGCTTCATCCGCGAAACGACCTCCTGGCCGACATAGCAGCCCTTGTCGAAATCGACCCCGTTCAATAGATCGAAATTGGCGTCGTGCGGGAAGGCGTCGCCATAAGCGAAATCGAGGCCGCCCTTGGGCGCCCCCGCGGCGATGCGCAGGGCCTCGTACTCGCTCGCCCGCTCTGACCCGATCGCGGCCGCGATCGGGCGGGGCAGGATGGCGCGGAAGCGGAGGCGCGGATCGCGCGGGTCGGCATAGAGAAGGCCGTCGATCCTCGGCGGCTCGGCCTCCCAGATGGCGGCGACGGCGCGGCCGGCGCTCTCGTCGGCGATGGCGACCTTGGCGCGCAGCTTGTAGAAGCCGAGCCGCTTCACGAGATCCGACGCCTGCGCCGCCGCACAGTCGATGAGGTAGGACGGCTCGTCGCCTTC
>DATNBG010000014.1:0-11133 GCA_035572075.1 Roseiarcus sp.
CAGCGACCAGATATTTGGGCTTCCGGGAGCAGAGCTCGAGTCGAAGCCGCTCAACGGATCGTCGTCGGCGCCGAGCTCGTTGGAGCCGACAGCAAACGTGCCGCGCGTCCGATCGTCCGCTAAAGGGGGTGGGTTATAGGCATAGTCGAATGTGCCCCCGGTGCCGATAATATTATGATTTACGAGGACGGCTTTTAATACCGCGAGTTGCGCCGGCTTCAAGCCCGTGATGTTGAGGATGGCGCTCCAAATGTCGTCCTGGCTTTCCGGCCCGACGATCTGATTGGCAGTGAAAAACGGGACGCCGTTTAGCGAGATTTGGGTGAACGTCTGCCAAAAGTCCCGCTCGTCCGACGGCGGCAGAGTGTCGACGACCGCATAATCGCCGGTGAGCGTCTCCTTGTATTTGTAGGTGCTATTGCCCGGAAGCCCTAACGCCGGCTGACCGCCGAACGCCGCCGCCTCCGCCGTAAGATCGGCGCCTCGCTCGAACGTCATGTCGGTCAGCGCTATCGAGAAGCCTTCCACTGCGGCCTGCGCGGTCGTCACGGCAAGACCGGCGGCGAATACGGCTGCGAGAGATATTCTCGACGCAATCGACATGGCTACCCCACTACGATGAGCCCACAATCCCAAATACTTCGATCCCGCTTCAGAAAAGCTACTTGAGGGTTGTCCAGCGGTCAATGAGAGAATCGCGCGCGGCGAGTCCGCGCGGCTATTTGGCGGGAGTCGGAACGCGAAAGAACCCGAGCACGCCCCGGGCGCGTTCGTCCGCCTCCTGAATGGGGGTGAGGAAGACCTCGAGCCCGACGCGATCGCCGCTCTTGTGCAAGCCTTCGACCGGGCTCCAGGAAGCGCTTCCCCGCCACGGCGAGCCGATCGCGCGCGCAAATCCGGCCCAGTGCATCGCCCGATATTCCTCGGGCACGATCAGGTCGACCCGCTTGCCCAGGGCTTCCGCCGGCGCATGACCGAACAGGGCCTCCGCGCCGGCGTTCCAGAAGCCGATGGCGCCGTCCGCGCGCGCATAGACGATCGCACAATGGCGGTTCCCCGCCAGAGCCGCGCCAAGAGCGTCCGCGCCAAGAGCGTCAAAGCGCGCGAGCGTCGACATGATGCTTCCCTGGTTTCAACGGGGACCCTGGCGGATCGCCGTTGCGGCGGTCCGCGAGCAGCGTACGCTTCAGGCCTGCGCCTTGTTACATCGGGCCGGCGTTGACAGGAGCCGCGCGACGTCAATCGCTCCGCGCCAGCACCTGCTCGAGCTTGGCGAAGAAGTTCGCCCACCCCGCCTTGGCCCCCTGATAGAACTGCTCCTGATCGGGCCGGAAGCCCTTTTGCTCCATGCGCAGATTGGTTCCCTTGCTGGTCGGGGTGAGCGTCCAGGTGACCACGCTCTCGAGTCCGTGCGCAGCCCAGCTGTAGGACAGCGTCTTGAGCGGCTCGACCTGTCGGACCTGACAATCGACCGCGCCCCAGTCGCCGCGCAGATTGAACTTGTGGTCCACGACCGGCCGAAAATCGTTCTTCATCAGCCATTCCTCGATCAGATGCGGCTCGGTCAGCGCGCGCCAGATCTTCTCGGGGGCGTGAGCGATCTCGCGCTCGACGACGACGGAGCGGGTTTCGGTCGCGGCTTCGGTCATCGGTCGATCCTTTCTTGCTTGGAAGAGCGGGCGGGCGCGGCGCCGCGCCCGATGTTGAGCGCCGCGGCGGCGCGGATCAGCGCCTTCAGCGCCTCTTCGTCGATTGGCTCGCCCTCACGGATGTCGATCGCCCGCCGGGTCGAGCCTTCCAGGCTCGAATTGAACAGGCCCTTGGGGTCGTCGAGCGAAGCGCCCCTGGCGAAGGTCAGCTTGACGAGACCCTTGTAGGTCTCGCCGGTGCAGAGGATGCCGCTGTGCGACCACACCGGAACCCCTCTCCACTTCCATTCCTCGACCGCTTCCGGGTCGGCTTGCCTGATGAGCGCGCGCACGCGCGCGAGCGTCGCTCCGCGCCAGTCGGCGAGCTCCGCGATCCGTGCATCGATCAGCTCGGAGGGAGCCCTGCTGGCGCTAACGGAGCGCATCCGGGTCGCGGGCTTTCTCACTGGTCCATCCTTCTGAGCAGATCCTCGAGGCCGTCGAACCGGCCTTGCCAGAACGCCTTCATCTGGCTCGTCCACTCGATCAGCGGGGTGAGCGCGCCGGCCTCGGCGCGATAATGCGTCTCGCGCCCCCGATGGCGGCCGCGCGCGAGCCCCGCCTGCTCGAGCAGACGAAGATGCTTGGAGACGGCGGGCTGGGAGACGCCCGCGCGAGCCGTCAGCGCCGCGACCGTCTGCTCGCCCTCGCGGCAGAGGCGCTCGAAGATCGCGCGCCGCGTCGGATCGGCGAGAGTTCGGAACAGCAGGCCGGGACCGTTGGGCGTCGGCAATCCATAACCTCATGCTGATGAATTTAATTCATAACCGCAAAGCTATGGTTCCGTCAAGCCGGGCGCTCCGCGCGAGATCACGCGATTCTGATTCCGTTCGCCGCGAGCGCCTTGGTTGGAACAACTTTGCGCCGCAGTTGGCCTGTGACCTGCGCCTTTGCTCGCGGAGCCGCAACCGACATGAACGCCACCAAAACCATCGTCCCGCTCCGGCTGCTCATAGCCCTGCTGCTCTTTGTTCTGGCATGGCCGGCGGCGGCTGAGCAGGCCGAGGAGCGGCGGATCGCGCTGGTCATCGGCAACGCGGCTTATCCGGGCGCCGAACTGGCGACCACGGCCAACGACGCAGGGCTGATCGCGCAGCAGTTGCAGGCGGCCGGTTTCGACGTCTCCGGCGCCCGCGACCTCGACGGGGATTCGCTCCGCCGGGCGTTCCGCGACTTCGTGGACAAGGCGCGCGAGGCCGGGCCCGACAGTGTCGCACTGGTCTATTTCGCCGGCTACGGCCTTCAGTTCGGGGGCGAGAACTATGTCGTGCCCGTCGACGCCCAAATCCCGACGGCGGCGGACGCGCCGATCGAGGCGGTTCGAATCTCCGACCTGACGCAGGCTCTCGCGCAATTGCCGATGAAGGCCCGCATTGTCGTGCTCGACGCCGCGCGGGAGAACCCGTTTGCGCGGGAGGGGCAGCCGCTCGCCAGCGGGCTTGCGCTGGTCGAGCCGGACCCCGGGCTCCTCATCGCGTTCAACGCCGCCCCGGGGACGGTCGCGCCTCGGGAGAAGGCGGGCGACGCCTACGGCCCCTATGCGCAAGCGTTCGCGGAGATGATCCGCGAGGGCGGCGCGCCGCTCAAGGACGTGTTCGACCAGGTGCGCCTCAGGGTGAGCGACTCGACAAAGGGCGCCGTCGTCCCCTGGGACGCCGACCGGGTCGAAGCGGATTTCATGTTCTTCGACCGCGGCCCCGGCGCGCCGGCGCCGCCGAGCGCGGGCCTTTCGACGCTGCGGAAGCGGCCGATGCGCGAGCTTGGCCCGGATGAGGCCTATCAGGCCGCGCTCGATCGCGACACGATCCCGGCCTACCAGGACTACCTCGCCGCCTATCCGCACAGCCGGGAGGCTCGGCGTGTGCGCGCGATCCTCGCGGCTCGCCGTGAAGCGCTGATCTGGCGGCGCACGCTCGAGAACGGGACGGCCGAGGGCTACTGGTCCTATCTCAGGCTCTACCCCAGGGGTCCTCACGCCTTTGAATGTCGGCGCTGGCTCGCCCGGCTGGACGACGACTCGGAGCCCCCGCCCGATTTCCAGCCGATGGATTACGACCTGCCGCCGCCGCCGCCCGACGAGTTGCCGTTCATCGACCAGCCCGTGCTGATGTTCGCCGACCCCCTGTTCGGCCTTCCGCCTCCCCCGCCCGTTGTCGTGCTGGCGCCGCCGCCCGAATACATCGTCGATCTGCCGCCGCCCCCGCCGCTGGAAGACGCGTTCTTTCTCCCCACGCCAATTTTCGTGCCGCTGCCGATCTTCATCAACCGGCCCGTCCATTGCGCGCCTCCGCCGGTCAGCGTCATCGCCTATAACATTCACAACACGGTCATTGTGAACCAGAACACCGTGATCGTGAAAAACCCGGCCGGCAAGCCTGTGCCTCCGTTTGCCAATGCGGTCGCCGCGGGGAGACTTGCGCCCGGCGCCGCCTTGCCGCCGGGCAGGGCTGTCGAACGGGGCGGGCCGCCGCGGCCGGGCGGCGCCGTCCAGCCCGTCCAGCCCAATGCGCTTCCCGCATTGGCGGCGCTGCACGTGGCACTGCCTCCATCGGTCGCGGCGCGCGCCCAGCAACCGAACCATGCCTTGCCTGGCGCGCACGCCAATGTTCCGCGAGCCGGCGCGCCGACGAGCGCGCCTCTTCCCGCCAGCCTCCCCGGCGCCGTCCCGGCCGGACGTCCAGCCGGAGTGACCGGCCGCGCGCTTCCCGGTCAGCCGGCGGCCCCGCCGCTGCCGGGGCGCCCGGCGCCACTGGCGCCAGGGCGGCAGGGTCAGCCTGCGCTCGGGAGGCTTCCGCAAGCGCCGCCGGGCGCGCCCGCCGCCGGGCAGCCGCAGCAGCGGGCGCGGGAACTCCAAAAGGCCCAGCCGCTTCAGCAGCAGCGGGCCGTCCAGACGCCGCAGCAGCAGGCGCCGCAGCTTCAGCAGCAGCGGGCGCTCGAGCAGCAGCGGGCGCTCCAGGCGCGGCAGATGCAAATGGAGCAGCAGCGAGCGCGGCAGCTTCAGCAGGAGCGGGCCGTCCAGCCGCGGCAGCAGGCGCCGCAGCTTCAGCAGCAGCGGGCGCTCCAGCAACAGCGAGCGCTCCAGACGCAGCAGATGCAAATGGAGCAGCAGCGGGCGCAGCAGATGCAGCAGCTTCAGCAGCAGCGGGCGCTCCAGGCGCAGCAGATACAGATGCAGCAACAGCGCGCGCAGCAGATGCAGCAGCAGCAGATGCGGCGGATGCAAATGATGCGGCCAGCGCCGCATGAGGCGCCGAAGGCTTGCGGAAGACCCGGCCTGCCCCAATGCGGATAGCCGGTCCAACGAAGGAGCGATTCAAAATCCACCCGCCAAGGAACGGCGGCCTTTGTGCGCCTTCGTGTCTTTCGCGCCTTTGTGGTGAATTGGTCCGTCCCTGATCCGTCGGCTCGCCGGAGACTCTCCGTTTAGCCGCGGATCGCGCTCGAATCAAAAACCAAAGGCTTCCGCCCGATTCGGCGCCGCGACCCGCTTCGGGTAGTTTGCCCCGCCATGCTCGAAGGCCTGCCCCCCAACAACGCCGCCCATAGGCTGCGGCTCGTCAGCGACGAGCGCCGCGCCCGCGCGGCCGCCGATCTCATCGTCGAGAGCTTCGAGCCGGCCGAGGCCGCCTCGACCGTGTTCGAGACCGACGAGACTCTGCCCGGCGGCGCCAAAGCCTGGCTCGCGGAAGTCTACTTCGGCTCGGCGCCGGACGAGGCGGCGGTCCGGGCGCTGATCGCCCTCGCCTCGGACGAACGAACCGCGCGCGCCGCGACGTTCAGCTTAACGGAGAGGCGCGACTGGGTCGCCAATTCGCTCGCCGGCCTGAAACCGGTGCGGGCGGGGCGCTTTCTCATCCACGGAAGCCACGACCGCTCGCTCGTCAAAGCCAACGACATCGCGGTCGAGATCGAGGCGGGGCTCGCCTTCGGCACCGGCCATCACGGCACGACCCGCGGCTGCCTCCTCGTTTTCGACCGCCTCCTCAATCGCCGCCGCCCGAAGCGCATCCTCGACGTCGGCTGCGGGGCGGGCGTCCTCGCCATCGCCGCCGCGAAAGTCCTCAAGCGCCGGGTCTGGCTCGGCGACATCGACCCGGTCGCGGTTGAGGTCGCCAACGCCAACGCGCGATTGAACGGCGTGGGCGGCTTCTGCCGCGCCATCGTCTCGCGCGGGGTCGAGACGCGGCGTTTACGCGAGGGCGCGCCTTACGACCTCGTATTCGCCAATATCCTGGCGAAGCCCCTGCGGCTGCTCGCGCCCTCGCTCGCACACGTCATCAGCGCCGATGGCGAGGCGATCGTCTCCGGGCTGCTCCTCGCCGATGTCGCGGGCGTGCTTGCGTCCTGGCGGGCGCAGGGGTTTCATCTCGCCGGGCGAATCGAGCTCGAAGGCTGGGCGAGCCTGAGATTGACGCGGTGAAATCGTCGAGCCGGCAGGCCCTTGTCGCGAAGCTGTCGCGCGCGGCGGGGTAACTGGCCGGGCCGATTCAAGGGGTCGAGAGCGCCATGGCGAAGATACCGGCCGGAGTCGGCCCCAGGCTGCCGCAGATCGTGGTCCTGTTCGGCGCGACCGGCGATCTCGCCCACAAGAAGCTCTTGCCCGGCCTTTTTCATCTCGCCGCCTCCGGCTTCATCTCGAAATGCCGGATCATCGGCGTGTCGCTCGACGCCATCGACGCCGAGAAATTCCGCGCCCTTGCCCGCAAGGCGGCGTTCGAGCATCCCGACCGCCACCCGAAGAAGGAGGCCTGGGCGGCGTTCGAGGCGACGCTCGACTATGTGCCGATCGCGGCCGGCCCGGGCGCTCTCAAGGAAGCGGTGGGGCGGGCGGAGCAAGCCTTCGAGGGCGAAGCCCAGCGCGTCCACTATATCAGCGTGCCCCCGAGCGCGGCGCTGTCCGCGGTCAGGATGCTCGCCGAGGCCCATCTTGCCGCGGGCTCGCGCATCATCATGGAGAAGCCGTTCGGCGCCGATCTCGAAAGCGCCGTCGCGCTCAACGCCGCCCTGCACAAGGTGTTCTCGGAGCACCAGATCTTCCGCATCGACCATTTCCTCGGCAAGGAGCCGGCGCAGAACATCCTCGCCTTCCGCTTCGCCAATGGCCTGTTCGAGCCGATCTGGAACCGCAATTTCATCGACCACGTGCAGATCGACGTGCCGGAGACCCTCGACATCGGCAATCGCATCGCCTTCTACGAAGAGACCGGCGCCTACCGCGACATGGTCGTCACCCATCTCTTCCAGATCCTGGCGTTCATGGCGATGGAGCCGCCGACCTCGCTTGCGCCCGGGCCGATCGGCGAGGAAAAGCACAAGGTCTTCCGCTCGCTGACCACGATCGACCCAGCCAATGTCGTGCGCGGGCAATTCATCGGCTACCGCAAGGAGGAGGGCGTCGATCCCGAATCCGACACCGAGACCTTCATCGCGCTCAAGTGCTTCATCGACAACTGGCGCTGGGCCGGGGTGCCGTTCTTCCTGCGCACCGGCAAGCGCATGGCCGAGGGCCAGCGGATCATCTCGATCGCCTTCCGCCAGCCGCCGAAAAGCATGTTTCCGACCGATTCGGGCCTCGGCGCCCAGGGGCCCGACCACCTGACCTTCGATCTCGCCGACCAGTCCAAGGTGTCGCTGTCGTTCTACGGCAAGCGCCCGGGACCGGGGATGCGGCTCAACAAGCAGAGCCTGCAGTTCGCGATGCACGAAACCGGCATGGGCGGCGACGTGCTCGAGGCCTACGAGCGGCTCATCCTCGACGCCATGCGCGGCGACCGCACGCTGTTCTGCTCGGCCGAAGGCATCGAGCGGCTGTGGGAGGTCTCGACGCCGCTCCTTGAAGCGCCGCCGCCGGTCAAGGTCTACGCGCCGGGCAGCTGGGGGCCGCAGGCGATCTATCAGCTGATCGCGCCCTACGCCTGGCGCCTGCCGTTCGAGCGCGCCTGGCGCGATCCCAACCCGGCCGGCGCCTGAGTCCGCGCCGATGTGGTAGACGCGGGGCATGGCCGATCTTCCCCTCATTCTGGAGCCGGCGGCGGACGACGACGCCGAGCCGATCGAACGCCTGAACGAACGGGTGTTCGGCCCCGGCCGCTTCGCGCGCGCCGCCTACCGCATCCGCGAGACGACGCCCGCCGATCCGGGCCTGAGCTTCGTCGCCCGCGTCGGCACGCTCCTGGTCGGCGCCTCGGCGATGACGCCGATCGCCATCGGCGGGACGCCGGCGCTCCTGCTCGGGCCGCTCATCGTCGAGCCGGTGTTCCGCAGCCAGGGCATCGGCGAAGCGCTGGTGAACCGGTCGCTCGAGGCGGCGAGGGCGGCGGGCTGGAAGCTCGTCATCCTGGTCGGCGATGAGCCCTACTACGCCCGGATGGGGTTTCAGCGCGCGCCGGCCGGCCAGATATTGCTGCCCGGGCCGGTCGATCCCGACCGGCTCCTCTACCGCGAGCTCGAGCCCGACGCGCTCGCCGCCGCGAAGGGGGCCGCGCGAGGGGCCTGAGCGCGCGCGACGCCTTCCGGCGGATAGGCGCGCCGGATGCGCTCGTAGAGCGCGTCAGGCGATTCGTCCGCCATTGCCCGGCGCCGTCCGAACACAACATCTCTGTTGACTTTCAAAGACACAACAGATATGTTGTCCCGCATGAACAGCGCCCAGGCGCGGCGGTATCTCGCCAGGAGGGGAGCGAAGTTCTCTCCCGGCAAGGGCGGCCATCTGATCGTCGAGTTGAATGGGCGCCGTTCGGTCCTTCCTCAGCACGGCGGATCGAAGGAACTCGGCAAAGGCTTGTGGCTTGCGATCCTCAAGCAACTGGACATCAAGGAGTGAAGCTCATGACCCTGCGCTACGCCGTCTCTCTCGTGAGCGACGACAATGGAACGGTCCTCGTCACCGTCCCCGATCTTCCCGATGCCTTGACCTTCGGCGAAGACCGCGATGACGCGCTTGCGCGGGCGATCGACGCGATCGAGAGCGCGCTCATGGGCCGCATGGCGGCGCGCGAGGAGATTCCTCACCCCAGAACGGACGGACCCGATCTCGTGACGCTGCCGGCGCTGACGAGCGCCAAGGTTGAAATTTATCGTCTGATGCGGAAGGCCGGCATTGGCAAGGCGGACATGGCGCGCCGTCTTGGCGTCGCCCTTCCGCAGATCGACCGGATGCTCGACCTTCGCCATCGATCGCGTCTCGATTTCCTGGAACGCGCCTTTCGCGCGCTGGGATATTCCCTCGACCTGCGCGTCAAAAAGGCCGCGTAGATCACATTTGGCCCATACCCGCGCGGTGAGGCCCGGGGTCGCCATCCGTGCGGCCGCCCCTGCCCCGCCATCGCAGCCGTCCGCTATCCACAGAGATTGGCAGGGCGCGCCCGCGCGGCCAAGGGCCGCGGCGCGACCGCGCTGTCGCGTTCCGAGAATACCCCCGGGGTCGGCCGCCTGCGCTTCACGCTCGCGCGCATTGTGGCGAGCGGCGCGGCCGGGTCTTGCCAAAGTTTGTCTATCGCTTGGCGGGCTTATCGCAAAATAATGTTTGCAGGCGCGGGGTTTGGCCCTATCATCCGATTCGGAACAGGTGTTTCGCTGCGCGTCAGCTGGAGACGCACGCCTTTGGGGATCGTCGAACTTCCGCCGCTTGAGCGCCACATTGAGTGGCCGACCGTGGGGCTCGCTTTCATCATCTACGGCGCGTGGCTTTTGGCCACCTATTTCTACCGCGACCTGCCGTGGTGGGGCCTGGCGGCGATCGGCGCCTGGATCATCGCCTGGCAAGTGAACCTGCAGCACGAGACCATTCACGGCCATCCAACCCGCAACCGCCGGATCAACGAGGCGATCGGCTGCTGGCCGCTGTCGCTGTGGCTCCCCTATTCGATCTACCGCTCGACCCATCTCGCCCATCACCGGGACGACAATCTCACCGATCCGTTCGAGGACCCGGAGAGCTACTACTGGGCTCAGACGAGCTGGGGCGGCTTCTGTCTCATCCGGCGGGCGTTCGCTCACGCGAGGACCACGCTCATCGGCCGCATCATCCTCGGCCCGGCCTTCCTGATCGCGCGCTTCACGAGCGACCTCGGGCGCGACGCATGGCGCGGCAAGCGCGGCGCGCGCGCCATTCTGCTCCGCCATCTCATCCAGTGCGCGCCGGTCCTGATCTGGGTGATGGCGATATGCCGCATGCCGCTCTGGCTTTACCTCGTCTGCTTCATCTATCCGGGGACGAGCCTCGCCATGGTGCGCTCGTTCGCCGAGCACCGCGCCGCGCCGGAGGCGGAGCGCCGGACCGCGATCGTCGAGGACGCCTGGATTCTGGGGCCGCTCTTCCTGTTCAACAACCTGCATGTCGCGCATCACCTGCGCCACCGCCTGCCCTGGTACCAATTGCCGAAATTCTACCGCCTCAATCGCGCCGCGCTGATCGAGCGCAACGGCGGCCTCGTCTATCGCGGCTATTTCGATGTCGCGCGGCGCTATCTCCTGCGGCCGCACGACGGCCCGGTTCATCCAGGCTGGGACCGGCGGGCGGCGTGAGCGGCGAAGGCTCGATCGCTCTCCTGCCGATGTACGATTTTACCTGGACCGCCTCGGCCAACGATCGCCTGTGGGCGGCGATTTCGGCGCGGCTGAGCGAAGCGGGCGTTGAAGCGCCGGCGAGGCTTGCGCGCGGCGGCGACCTCGCCGCGCAATGGCGGAACCCTAAGCTCGTGTTCGGCCAGACCTGCGGCTACCCTTACGTGACCGCGCTCAAGGACGCGGTCGCGCTGATCGCCGCGCCGGAATATTCGTTTCCCGGATGCGAAGGCGCTTCGCATCGGAGCTTCATCATTTGCGCGGCCTCCGATCCGCGCCGCGAGCTCCATAAGTTCCGCGGCGCGACCGCCGCGCTCAACACCCCGGACAGCAACACCGGCATGAACCTGTTCCGCGCCGCGATCGCCCCCATCGCTGGCGGAGCGCCCTTCTTCCGCGCCCTTGTCGTGACCGGCTCGCATGAGGCAAGCGTCGAGGCGGTGGCGGAGGGCCGCGCCGACCTCGCGTCGATCGATTGCGTCAGCTTCGCGCTTCTCGGGCGCGGCCGCCCGGACCTCATCGGGCGCGTCGCCATCGTCGCGACAAGCGCGCTCTCGCCCGGCCTGCCGTTCATCGCTTCCGCCCGCCTCGGGCGGCAGACAGTCGAGGCGGCGCGCAACGCCCTGTTCGCGGAGCTTGCCGACCCGGACCTCTCCGAAGCGCGCGCCGCGCTCGGGCTCAAGGGCGCGCGCGTCGCGAAGCCGTCCGACTACGATCCCGTGGCTGAGTTCGAGCGCGACGCGGCGGCGATCGGCTACCCGCGCCTCGCGTAGGCGCGACCCCGCCGATCTTGAGGCGGCGATTGCGCCGTCGCCAATTTGGCCCATTGCGCTCAGACCCCGTCCCTGTTCAACTGCCGTCAGCGAGAACGCGCCGAAGT
>DATNBG010000015.1:0-3825 GCA_035572075.1 Roseiarcus sp.
GCGGACCACGATCATGTCGAACAGGATCTTGCCCTGGGGCGTGAGCAGAGCCGCATAGCGCGCCTGACCGGGCGCTAACCCCTCGACGTCATTGGTCAGGAGCCCTTGCAGAAAGCCCGCCGCATCCGCGCCGCTCACGGAGATGACGCCGCGATCGTCGAGATGGGCGGCGTTCTGGTGCATGGGGTCCACGCCTCCGGCTGAGCTTGCAAGCGGGAAACCGTCAAATTGGCGGCTTTCCCGCCAGAAGCCCCCGGTTCTAAGCAGGATTGCGCTGGCTCGCCAACGCAAACTCGCCTAGACGGCGGCTAATCGCACACCTGCACGTGATGGATGCGCCCTTTGATGCGCACCGCCGCCGGATAACACCCGTGAGCTTCGCCAGCGGAAGTGTAGACCGCGGCGGGCGGCGCCGGCGTGGTGAACCAATGGTTGACGGCCGCGACGTGGCCGAACAAGCTTCCGGCCGCGACCGCGCCAATGATCACGCCGGCGAATGCGGCGGGCGCAAAGACGATGAACGCCTTGGCGGGCGCGGCGACGAGCAGGGCGCTCACGCCGACGCCGGCGGCGGCCAACAGCGATTTCGATCGAGTCATCATGTCGCTCCTGTTGGGTTTGGGATCTTGGCGATCTAAGACTTGAAGGGGGCGGAACAAGGGCGGACCGGAGATCGGGCGGGCCGGCCTGCCGGGCCGCATGTGTTCGCCTCCGCCCTCCGGTCGAGCTTGCCAGCGGGAAGACTGTCCAATAGGCCGCTTTACCGGCGGCCAGCAGGAAAGGGTCGGCATGGCCTTGAGTTTCGATTGCGTGCTCGTGAACGGGACCGTGGTCAACCACGATGGGATCGGTGAGCGCGACATTGGCGTTCGCGATGGGCGCATCGCGGAGATCGGCGCCTTGAGCCAAGCGGCGGCGGGCGAGCGCCTCGATTGCCAGGGACTCCACATTCTTCCGGGCGTGATCGACAGCCAAGTGCATTTTCGCGAGCCCGGGCTCGTTCACAAGGAAGACCTGGAGACCGGCTCGCGCGGCGCGGTTTTGGGCGGCGTGACCGCGGCGTTCGAGATGCCCAACACCGACCCGCTGACGACGAGCGCCGAGGCGCTCGCCGACAAGCTCGGCCGCGCCAGAGGCCGCATGCATTGCGACTTCGCCTTCTGGGTCGGGGGGACACATGACAATGTCGCCGACATTCCGGAGCTCGAGCGGCTGCCTGGCGCGGCCGGGATCAAGGTGTTCATGGGCTCGTCGACCGGTCGCCTCCTCGTCGCCGACGACGAAGGGGTGCTGGCGATCCTCAAGCGAACCCGCCGCCGCGCCGCGTTCCACAGCGAGGACGAGGCGCGCCTCATCGAGCGCAAGGCCCTGCGGGTCAGGGGCGATCCGTCCTCGCATCCCGTCTGGCGCGACGAGATCGCGGCTTTGCGATCGACCGAGCGGCTCATTCGCCTGGCGCGCGAGGCGCGGGCGCAGGTGCATGTGCTGCATATCTCGACGCGGGAGGAAATGGCGTTTCTGGCGGGGGCCAAGGATGTCGCGAGCTGCGAGGCGACGCCGCAGCATCTGACGCTGAGCGCCGAGGACTATCCGCGCCTCAAGACCAGAATGCAGATGAACCCGCCGGTGCGCGGCGGAGAGCATCGCGACGCCATCTGGCGCGGGCTCGAAGAGGGCGTGGTCGACGTGCTCGGCTCCGACCACGCGCCCCACACATTGGAAGAGAAGGCCAAGCCCTATCCCGAGAGCCCGTCAGGCATGACCGGGGTGCAGACGCTCGTCCCGATCATGCTCGACCACGTGAATGCGGGGCGGCTCAGCCTTCAGCGCTTCGTCGATCTCACCAGCGCCGGGCCGCAGCGCCTGTTCGGCATCGTTGGCAAGGGCCGCATCGCGGCGGGCTATGACGCCGACTTCACCATCGTGGACATGAAGCGCCGCGAGACGGTCCGCGATTCCTGGATCGCCTCGCGCTCGCGCTGGACGCCTTATGACGGGCTAACGGTGACAGGCTGGCCGGTCGGGACGATCGTCCGCGGGCGCCGCGCGATGTGGGAGGGGGAGCTGGCGGCCGCGCCGATCGGCGAAGCGGTGCGGTTTTGGGGCTGAACGGCGCGCAGTCCGATGCAAGCGGGGCGAGCCGCCATTCCCGAGTCCGTTTCGAGCGATTCCAATGGCTTGCGGCGCCATTCGCGACTCTCCGCGGGCCCCCAGCCGCCCGACAGGGCGTTCCTCCGCCGACAACCAATGAAAGCGAATCGTTTCGCCGAACGAAACCGGCGGTTTCGCCCTCGTGGGGCAAGTCTTTGAAATCATTGGGGGGCGAAATCTGGCGATTTCGCGGAAACGTTTGTTACAATGGGTTGACCCCGTTTGGTTTCGCGGTTTTCACGGGCGCCCGTTCAATTCCGGCTCCGTCCCCGTGCGGGGAGGACGGATCGGGCATGACGCGCCGTGGTCATACAGAGGTATTTTCTATATAACAGGAATTATGCCCGCGACTTGCCTATTTGTCAAGACATTGTTCGCGCGGCAGCCCGGCGCTGCGGCGCAAAGATCAGCTTCGCCAATAGCTTAAGAGAAGTCTGAAGCAACTCCCAAGCTCTCTGCGGCGCCACCCCTTCCACCGCCCTTTGGGCGGTCCCCTCCAGTTCATGGGATTTCATGGGGAGGATGGCGCACCCCGCCCGATCCTCCCCGGTCACGCGGCGGCGGGGAGCGAAACCTATTTCCCGATGACGGTCGCCCGGGCCCGCTGCCACCAGCCGCTGCGGCGGGGGCGCGGCGGCTCGGGCGCCGCCGGCGCCGGCGCGGCCTCGGCGACGCTGGCCTCCGCGGGCGGCGCGGCAGGGGCCGGCTCGGCCCCGTCCGCGCTGGGCGCCGGGGGTTCGGCCTCACCGGTCGACGCCGTGGCCGGCGCTGGTTCGGCCCTGGCCTCTTTCGGCCCCGTCTCGCCCGGCGCCGCGGCGGACGGATAGTCGGCCTCGGACGCGGCGAATTGCTCCTCGAGCGCGAGCGAGGGCGGCGAATCGAAGCCTGGCGCGCCCTCCGGCGCACCGTCTCCCTCAGGCTGCCGGAACCGGGTTCGCTCGCCGCGCGGCCCTCTCGGGCGGCGGCGGCGGTCATCTTCGCCGCGCGGAGCCCTCCGCCTGAAGGCGTCAGCCTCGCCGCCCGGCTGAGCGAGGTCGCCGCCGATTTCGGCCACGGCCGCGAGCCCGTCGTCCGTTGGCTGCGGGGCGTCCTGCGGAGTGTCTCCGAACGAACGCTCGCCGCCGCGCCGGCGTCGCCGGCGCCGGCGACGCCGGCCGGCATCGCCTTCTTCAAGCGAGGCGCCGCCCCTGCGATCGCTCTCGCGCGCACCCTGTTCTTCACTGTCTTCGCCGGGCGCTTCGGTCTCTTCGGTCTCTTCCTGCTCCGCCTCGAGCGGAGCCGCCTCCTCGATGATCGGCGCGATGTCTTCCGCCGACGGCGTCACCGGCTCCGCCTCGCTCTTGACGCCGGTCGCCGGCTCGCCGCGCTCGATCGCGTGATAGTTGGCGCCGGTCAGCGTGTCGTCCGCCTCGACGGTGATCGCGACCCCGAACCGGCGCTCGAGGTCGCGCAGATTGGCGCGCTTCTGGTTGAGGATGTAGAGCGCGACAGGGGTGCGGGTGCGCACCGTGACATCGTGGGTCGAGCTCTTGATCAGGGCGTCCTCGAGCACGCGCAGCACATGCAGCGCGATCGAGGCGGTCGACCGTACGACGCCCGCGCCCTGGCAGTGCGGGCAGACCACGGTCGAGCCTTCGAGAACGCCGGTGCGGATGCGCTGACGCGACATTTCCA
>DATNBG010000016.1:0-4832 GCA_035572075.1 Roseiarcus sp.
CCTCGCGAGCCAGCGCCGCATGGCCGCCGGCGGCGTAAGCCGCAGCCGCGCGCAGGAGCGCGGCGAGCCGCGCCGAAGCGCCCGCGTCGAAGGCCCCATAGGCCCCGCCGGTCAGGCGGGCGATTTCGCCGAACGTCTGCCTCGCGCCCGGATCGTGCCCCTCCTGGAACATGAACGCCTTCACACCGAGAAGCGCGAGCTCGCCGGCGAGCGAAGCGAGCGTGTCCGGACTTTCCTCCATGGCGTCGCCGATGAAGACCAGCGCGCCGACCTTCGCCTGTCTTGCTTCATTGCGCGCGTGGGCGAGCACTCTCGCGATCTGCGTCGATCCGCCGCGCACGCCGATGCGGCTCATCAGCTCCTTCAGTCCCTGCCCGCCGGAAACGAACTTCGACGCCCGGCATTCATTGAAGCCGCGGAAGTAGACGAGCTGGACGTCGAGGCCGCCGAGGGAAGCCGCCGCCTCGAACATTTTCGCCTGCAGGGATTGGGCCAGGTCCCAGGTCGGCTGCCGGCTCATGGTGGCGTCGAGGGCGAAGATCAGGCGTCCGCGACCGGACGACGCCTGCACGGGCGCTCTTGCCGCCGCCTCAACGAACGCGGCGATGTCGGCAACCCCGCTGCGCCGGGCGAGCGCTCCATCCTTGTCCTTGTCCATCTCAAATAAATCGGAGCTTACGTCCTCCCCGGCAAGCCACCGCCTCGAAAATTCGTCGACCAGGAGCGCGCCGCCGGCGCCCGACCATCCCGCCGACACAGGGCGCGCCGGCTGTGACGCCCATCACAGCGTCTCTTCGATTTTTGTGCGGAGATCAGGGCGCGGCGCGCCTGAGGTCGATCGCCGAGCAGCGCGCGACAGGCCGCAAGGAGAGCGGCGCCCGGGGGGTTCCAACCATGTCTGTTTCTTCATCGCCAGCCGACGGCGCCAACAAAGTCTCCGGACTGATCGGGGCTCGGATCGGACGCATCATCGTCGGGCTTGTTCTGGCCATCGTCGCGGGCGTTGTGGTCTTCATGGTCAAAGGGTCGAAGATCGAGGCCAGCGGCAATGTCGGCCCGCTGGTGTCGCTCTTCGTCGCCGCGCTTTTCGCCCTGGCGCCGCTGCTCGCCTGCTTCGCGCAAACGATTTCACTGGATCGGCAGAGCAAGAAGCTTGACGGCGTGATCATCCCCAAAATCAAAACAACGCGATATTTTCAGATCGCAAAAGCCACGCTTGCTTCGATTCAACCCGCGTCGGTCTCGCAGCCGGATTTTGTCGTTCCCATGCTATTGTTTGCGGTCATCATCGTCTTCTGCTCCCTGTTATCTTTCATGGCCTTGTTCTTTCCCAATGATTTTGCCCGGAAATCGACCCTGCTGGGCGGCCTTTATGTCCTACAGAATGGGATTGGCGACGAACAGGTCAAAGCCTATCAATCCGGCACTCTGGTTGTGTCCGCGGTCGCCTTCGTCGGCGCATATCTCGCTTTGTTCAACCGCCTTCTCAACCAGATCAATAACAATGACATCTATCCGATCTCTTTTCACTACTTCAGCGTCTGGCTGATCACGGCAATGATTCTGGCGGCCGTCATGAGGCATTTCGCGCAGGTGTTCGGGGTCACGGAAAGCCCGGTTCTCATCGGCGTAGCGCTTGCGATCGGCGCCGTGCCGGCGCCGTTTTTCACCGCCTTCATTCATTGGGCCTTCGGCAAACTGAACATTTCGGGCGACAAGGACGATCCCGGACGGGAGAGCATGCCGACGAACTTGAACCTGCTCATGATCGACGGTCTGGCGAACGACAAAATCGACCGGCTCGCGGAACTCGAAATCTCGGACGCGCAGGTTCTCTCGTGCCAGAACCCATTCCTGCTTTGGGTTCGGCTTCCCTACGACCTTGGCCTCATTGCGGACTGGATCGCGCAAGCCCAGCTGTATGTGTGCCTGCGCGAGGACGGGTTCCGCAAGGCTCGGTCTTTCCAGATCGGCGACATTCACAAATTCGTGTCGGTCTTGTCCGATCCGAAGGCCGCCCCTGACCTTTGCGCGGAGCTGGGCCTTAAGCCGAGCTACGTCGCCCCACTGCTCGCCAGTCTCGACCGCAACCCTTGCTTTGTCAGGCTGCGCGAAGTCGTCCGGGCGATGGTTCCTAGTCCGCCGGAGACGGCGGTCGCCGATGGATCCTGAGCGTCCGCATCCCATGGGTCGCTCCGACTCCAGGCCGCATCGCCGCCAGCCGCCGCGCCGCTCGCGCGGACCGCGCGAGTCTGCGGGCGGCGGGCGCCGCGGATATTAGTGCAAATTGCACTTGGGTCGGACCGCGATCGTCATTGCGAGGAGCGGAGCGACGAAGCAATCCAGGAGTCATCGGGCGTCCTACGGCCTCCTGGATCGCCGCGCCCCTTCGGGGCTCGCGATGACGATTCCACCCAGGAGCAGGGCGCCCTAGAGCAGCCCGAGCGAGGCCAGCTCGCGCCGCATCCCTTCCGGCATGGCGGCGAGGCCGGGCTCGCTCTCGCCGATGTCCGGCGGGGCGTCTTTCGCCGGATAGTACCGCCAGCCCTGAAACGCCCGCATCGGCCTGGGCGCAACCGCGACCACGGTTCCGTCGAGCCAGATCCTGCAGCGGCCGATCCCGTCCTTGTCCATGAACCGCTCGAGGCCGAGGATGCGCTCGCGCGCGGCGACCTGGCCCTTGATGACCCAGTAGAGCGAGCCGCCGTCCAGGATCTGCCCTGTGCGTTTCGGCGTCATCCGGGTGACGTGGACGTGCCTTTGCGGCGCGCCGCGGCGCTTCGCCTCCGCCATTCGTTCCTCTATCCATTCGCGAAGGTCAGCAAGCGACTCCGCGCCGACGCAGAGCTTGATGAGATGAAGCGGCATGAGCGGAATTCTAGCAGAGGAACCCCTCGCCAGCCCAGCCGGACGGCGCCGCTATCCCCATGGATCGCGACCGGCGTCCCTCGGGGCTTCGGTTCGGGATGGCGAATCCTATATGATTGCTGGTAGGCAGGTCTCACGGCCGCCGAAAGCCATAGGAGATCGCCGCTCGATTGAGATCGGGCGCCTTCACAATGCCATACAAAACTCTCTTTGCCCTGGCCCTTGTTGGCCCTCTGTCATTGGCTCAGCCGGGAATGGCCCAGCAGACGACGCTCCATCCATCGTGGCCGATCCAGAACGGGTTCAACCGCCAGCCGACTCGCAATGAGCTCAAAGCGTTGCATGGGCAGGATGTCCCGCCGGCCGACGCGCGCGAGATCGACCGGCTGTATGACGAGCTCATGAGGACCGATGGCGGCACGCACCACCCCGGAAACGCACGCACGCGCTGATGAGCCGGCCGCGGCCCATCCACGCCGCCATCCATGAAGCGGAGAACGATTCTCGGGCTGCCGCAATGGGCCGTCGCGCTCGCGGCGCTCGTCCTGGCCGCGTTTGCGACCGTCGCCATCCGCCCTGTTCGCGAACCGGTCTTGCGAGGCTTGGGATGGGCGCTGGTCGCAAGCGACCCGGTCGCGCCCGCCGACGCGATCGTGCTCACCATCGATTCCGGCGGCGCCGGGGCGCTCGAAGCGGCCGACCTCGTCCATGACGGCGTCTCGAAGCGCGTTGCGGTCTTCGAGGACCCGCCGAGCGGAGAAGACTTCGAGTTCATTCGCCGGGGTCTGCCTTACGATAACGCCTCGGCGAGGCAGATCCGCGAGCTGGGCGAACTCGGCCTGACCCATGTCGAGCGGATCGCCAAGATCGATGGAACGGAAAGCGAAGGCCGGGTGCTTCCCCAATGGGCCGACGCGCAGGGCCTCAGGTCGATTGTCGTGGTGGCCGCCAGGGATCACTCGCGACGGGTGCGGCGCGTGCTCGGCCGGGCGATGAAAGGCCATCCGGCGCGCGTCGCGGTCAAAGCCGCGCGCTATTCAAACTTCGACCCCAATCGATGGTGGGAAACCCGCGGCGGCGTCAGGACGGAAATCGTCGAGCTCGAGAAGCTCCTGCTCGACTACCTCATGCACCCGCTGTCATTTTGACCTCAGCTTTCGCCGGGCCCCTCCCCGCCCTCGGCCTCCACCCGCATGATGGGTTCGCCCATCTCGACCTGGTCGCCGAGATTGGCCGCGAGGTCGCGCACCACGCCCGCGTGCGGGGCGATGAGCGCGTGCTCCATCTTCATCGCCTCCACCACCGCGAGGCGCTTGCCCGCCTCGACCGTCTCGCCCTCGCGAACCGCGAGGGCGACCAGGCGCCCGTTCATTGGCGCGCGGATCGCCGCGTCCCCTTCGTCCGAGCCTGCCGCCGCCTTGGCGAACGGGTCGATGAGCTGAACCAGCGCCTGCCGCCCGCCGGCGAAGGCGTAGACGCCGCTCTCGGTCTCGTAGAGCGTGATTTCGCCGCCGCCGTCAGCGAAGCGTTCCATATTGGCGCCCTCGATGAGATGCAGCCGCATCGGAACTCCGTCGGCCGCGACATCGATACCAATGCGGCGGGCGCCGATGAGTTCGAAGGAATCTGCGACACGCCACGGATCGAAGGGGCTGAGCGACTCCTTGCCCTTCTCGCGCCGCGCGATGAGGAGCCGCGCCGCAGCGTGGACGGCTCGCTTGTCGGGCGGATGCGGCTGAGCGCCGAGCCGGCCGAGGTTCGAGTCGATGAAGCCGGTGTCGACCGTTCCGGCCTTGAACTCAGGGCTCATGAGGAGCGCTCGCAGGAAAGCGAGATTGGTCTTCGGCCCGATGACCACGGCGTCGTCGAGCTCCTTGAGGAGCGCGGCCAGCGCCGCCTCGCGGCTCGGCCCGTGGGCAATCACCTTGGCGATCATCGGATCGTAATAGGGGGTGACCGCGTCG
>DATNBG010000017.1:0-4451 GCA_035572075.1 Roseiarcus sp.
TGCCTGATCGCGCCCGAATTCGGCCCCGACCGGCAGCTCGAAAAGATGCTCGCCCTGCACGGGCGCATCGCCGAGCGCGCCAAGCCCATTCTCGAGGTCAACCCGACCCACCCGCTGACGCTTGCGTTGGCCTCGCGCTTCAAGGCGGGCAAGGACAAGCCGCTGATCGAGGACTCGGCCTGGCTCGTGCTGGACGAGGCGCGGCTCATGGAAGGGGCGGGCGTCGAGGACCCGCCGGCCTTCGCGGCGCGGCTCAGGAGGATAATGGAGAGGGCGCTGGGATAGGGGAACTTTCCATTGACGGTCGCGGCGGGCCGCGTGACTCCGTAAGCGCGTTAATCTATTGCTCGCGCAAAGGGTTCGCTATGAGGATCAAGGTCGTCGTGCATGAGGCGAGGCTCCCCGCCGCTGCGCCACCGCCCTTCTTGTGCTATTGATATGCTTCGCAGGGCGCATCAATAGCACATGCTCATGAGCTACAGTTTTTCGGTCATCCTGGAGCCGCAACCTGACGGCGGCTACACCGTGCTGGTTCCGGCTCTGCCGGAAGTGGTGACCGAGGGGGACACCGAACAGCAAGCGCTGTTGAACGCCGAGGAAGCGATCCGCGCCGTTCTGGATTATCGGCGCGCTCATGGCCTGACTATTCCGCCGGACGCTATTCCTGAAATCCGCAGCGTGACCGTCGCGGCTTGAGCGTGGCTGACGGAAAGCTGCCGGCCCTGGACGGCCGTCGCGTCGTTCGAGCCTTGACGCGCGCGGGATTCACGACGGATCGGATCGTCGGCAGTCATCACGTCATGGTTTTTTCGGGCGACCTGGTGCGAACCGTCACCGTGCCGGTCCATGCGAGCCGCGATCTCAAGCCGGGCACGCTCCGCTCGATTGTCAAACAGGCGGGATTGAGCCTGGAGGAATTCAAGGCGCTGCTTTAGTAGCCTTTAAGGGAGCGTCCAGTGCAGGCTTATATCCGGCCGCGACTTGGCGCGACTGGTTGAGCGGCGCGGCTGGCGGTTGCTGCGGGTGAGCGGCAGCCACTGTCCTGTCGGCGCGGCTCAGGCGAGTGATGGAGAAGGCGCTCGGGTAGCGACGCCGGCCGCGCTTGAGCCGAACGCGGCTACAGCCGGTCGCCGATGAAATAGACCGGCGTCGCCTGGCCGACGCCCCTCAATTCGGCTTGGGCTGAATGCGCAGCGTAAGGAGCGAGGGCCTCTTCGACGCCCGTGGCGTTGCGCACGTCCTCCGTGAGGCAAACCTCGTCGCCGCGAGCGAGGTTCTGCACGCGCGAGGCGATGTTTACGGTCTGACCAAAGTAGTCGAGGCGGTCGTTTAGCGTAACCGCGATCGCCGCACCGCGATGAATGCCGATCTTGAGGATGAAGTCTCGGTGCGGGCGGTCTCGGTTGAGCTCCTCCGCCGCCTCCCGCATGTCGAGCGCCGCAGCCACCGCGTCGACCGGGGTCGGAAAGGCCGCCATCACGGCGTCGCCGATCGTCTTGTTGACCGCGCCGTTGCGTCTGATCGTCACATCCAGGAGCCGCTCGAAATGGCGCTGCACCTGCATATAGGCGTTGAGGTCGCCGATGCGGTCGTAGAGCGCCGTCGAGCCTTTGAGGTCGGTGAACAAAAGCGTCACGTCGCGAACCGCGATGCCTTCTGCGGCGCGGATGACCTCGGAGCGGAAATTGTCGCGGAAGGACTGGGTCATGAGCAGCCGCTTGCCGGACAGGAACGGCCGGAAGGCGGGCGCGCCGTGGGGTTTGGCTCCAGCCGGAACTTGAAGAACGCCGAAGATCGCGGTGTCATCCGTCTCGTTCAGCGCCTCGATGACGACGGGACCCGGAGTCATGCTCCCGCCATTCGGCTCGAGGGCGTTGGCGCGGATCGCGAACCGCATCGCCTGAGCCTCAGCGGATTGCTCGCCGACCACCGTTACGGCGAAGGACGCGTCGCTATCGATGACCGTACCGAGCAGCATTCCCGGCGCCGCGTCGAACGCGAGCCTCTCGGACCTGCCTGGAGGGACCCGCGCAAGGCCCCGGACGCCCGATCGTATCATTTCCATGAAGGGCGTACCGTCCTCCGTCACCCCGTCGAGCGTTCCCCTGTAAGTGAACACATACTCGTCGAGCGGCAGCGACTCCGGGTCATGGAAGCGAATCCGCCGCACGCTCGGCTGAACGGTGAAGGTCACGGCGATATAATCGTCGAGGGTCGCCTCGTAGTCCGTGTGGCACAAGTGGCAGTGGAAGTGGTTATGGACCCTGCGCAGGCTGCGGAAATTGGCGACCACGTCTGCGCACGCCGGGCAGTAGAGCAGCCAGTCCATCTCGACGAGCCCGGCCAGCGTCGCATGCAGGAAGAGGTCGATTGCTTCGCTCTCCGCAATGCCGCGCTCGGAGGCGAAGCGGATCGGGTTGATGCGGAACACGGCTTCGTCAGGCCCGGAGCGGATGAGGGTCTCGAGGCGCGAAACGACTCGAGGGCTCCAGTTCTTCGCCGATTCGAGGCGGGCGAGGCGCTCTTCCAGGATGGTCTCGTCGATCATGCGACCTCCCGCCGGCCTTCTCGGCGCGGCTTCATCGACTCGCGCGACCCCGACCGTCCCCGAAATTCGCAGGCGCTTGCTCGGATTCTACATCGATCGTCGGCTCCCGCAAGCGGCTGTGAGCTTCCCAACCGGGGCAAAGCGGTCGGCTCAGCCCTCGGACCAGCCGAATCCCGGACCCCGAACGGTCAGGATCGTCTCGGTTCGCGTCTTTCGCTTGCCCCCGCTGCCCGGCTTTGCCAAAAGGGGCCGGCTTCGAGGGAGCGCCGAGCATTGACTGCGATCAATCCCGCCTTCGCGCGGATGGGGGAGGAGAACGCCTTCGCCGTGTTGGCGAGGGCGGCCGAACTCCAGCGCCAGGGGCGCGATATCATCAATCTCGGCATCGGCCAGCCCGATTTCAAAACCCCGCCCCATATCGTCGAGGCCGCCATAAAAGCGCTGCGGGACGGCGAGCACGGCTATACCGATGCGACGGGCATCGCCCCCTTGCGCGAGGCGGTGGCGGAGGACCTCCACCGGCGTCTAGGCGTCGAGGTCTCGCCGGACGGCGTGCTCATCGTTCCCGGCGGCAAGGTGACGATGTTCATGGCGATCATGATGTTCGGCGACAAGGGCGCCGACATCGTCTATCCCGACCCGGGCTTTCCGATCTATCGCTCGATGATCGAGTTCACCGGCGCGCGGGCGGTTCCGCTTCCCGTTCGCGAGGAAAACGGCTTCGCCTTCTCCGCCGAGGAGGCGCTGAAGTTGATGACGCCTCAGACCCGCCTCGTCATTCTCAATTCGCCCGCCAACCCGACCGGCGGCGTTACGCCGAAAGAGGAAATCGACAAGCTCGTCGCCGGCCTCGCGCGCTTTCCGAGAGCCGCCATCCTCTCCGACGAGATTTACGGGCAATTGACTTACGACGGCCTCGCTCACCAATCGCTTCTCGCCTATCCGGAGATCCGCGATCGGCTCATCCTGCTCGACGGCTGGTCGAAGACCTACGCCATGACCGGGTGGCGGCTCGGCTATTCGGTGTGGCCCAGGGCCTGGCGCGACGTGGCGCGGAAGCTCGCGGTCAACTCCTATTCCTGCGTCAATTCGGCCGCGCAGTTCGCCGGGATCGCCGCGCTCAAGGGTCCGCAGGACTCCGTCCACGCCATGCGCGCGGAATTCGACCGTCGGCGCAAGGCGGTCGCCGCCGGCCTCAACCGTCTTCCGGGCGTTCGCGCGGCGACGCCGAAAGGCGCGTTCTACGCGTTCCCGAATATTTCCGCGACCGGCTGGAAGGCGAAGGCGCTCGCTTCCGCGCTCCTGCAAGAGGCTGGCGTGGCGACGATCGGCGGCCCCGACTTCGGCGTGCATGGCGAGGGCTACCTGCGGCTCTCCTACGCCAATTCGCTGGACAACATCGAGCGCGCGCTCGAACGCATGGGCCGCTTTCTCAGCGAGCCAAAGCGCGCGGCGTCGGGCGCGTGACGCGCTCTTTCCATGTCTTTCCGGGTAGAAAAGGTAAATATGCGACGTCTTGTGTTTGCCGCCGTGGCCGCTATCGCTCTGTGCCCGCTTGCTGCTTACGCCGCGACCCCGTCGGAGATCGCTTGCGATCCTGCGAAGATCGGCGCGCGCGAACTCGCCGAGTGCCTGCGAACCGCCGCCGACCGTGCCGACAGGGATCTGGCCAGGGCGGTCGACGCCGCGATCAAATCGATCGATTTGCGCCAGGGCCTGATGTCGTCGCAAAAGGCGCGCTGGCGCCGCTCGCTCAATGACGCTGAGGCGCAATGGGTTGCTTGGCGGGATTCGGAATGTCAGGACGTTGCGCCGTTCGAATGGGGCATGGACGCCAACGGCGGCGATCCTCGTCTGCGCTGCATCATCGATGACGACGCGGAGCGCGCCTCGAACTTGAACG
>DATNBG010000018.1:0-17028 GCA_035572075.1 Roseiarcus sp.
GGTTCCCGCGCGCCGCGCTCGCGCCTTGCGCGCCCGCCTCGCCGCAAAGCTCAATGCGTTCGGCGGCGGGCTTCTCGGCCTCGAGGCGCTGATGATCCTGCGCGCCGAGAAAGGCTTCGTCGTCGTCGGCAAGGACACCGACGGGACGACCATGCCGCACGACCTGGGCGTGACGGCTCCGCGCGATTCACGGGACGACGAATATATCGGCAAGCGCTCGCTCGCCATGCCGGTCGCGAAGGATCCGCGCCGCAAGCAACTGGTCGGCCTGAGCGTTGCGTCGGGCGAAGCGCCGCTGCCGACCGGGGCGCATGTCACGGGCGGCGAGGGCGGGGCGCGGCGATCGCAGGGCTACGTAACGTCGAGCACCATGAGCCCGGCGCTGGGCCGCCCGATCGCGCTCGGCCTTGTCGAAGCGGGGTTCGCGCGCATGGGCGAAACGGTCAGCGTCTATCATCTGGGTCGCGAGCGCCGCGCGACCATCGCGTCCCCGGTCGCGCTCGATCCGGAAGGGAAGCGGCTCCATGCGTGAGATGGTTCTCGCCCCCCCGCGCGGCGGCGCCGAGCTTCTCGTTGACCGCGCGGGTCTGACGGCCAGGAGGCTCGGCGGGCTTGGCCAGACCCTGATCTCGGGAGAGCTCGACGCGGCCATCGCCACTCTCGCGCCCGGCGCGCCGATCCTTGGCCTCGATGCGCTGGCGCCCGCTGGCGCGCATGTCTTGCGCATCGGCCGGACGAGCGCGCTTCTCGTCACGCCCGCGCCCATCGCCGCGGCGGACGGCTGGCGCGGCGGCTGGTGCGCGACCTCGGTCGACGACGGCTTCGCTGCGGTCGAGCTCTCGGGGGCGGACGCGGACCAGGCGCTCATGCAGGCGACTTCGGCCGACCTCGCCTCGGGCTCGCCCTCGGCGGCGGTTCTCGTCTTCGGCCTCCGCGCCTTGGTTGCGCGGCGGCGCGCGGGCTTCCGCGTCCACATCGAGGCGACGCGGCTCGAAACGCTCATCGCCTGGCTCGACGGCGTTTAAGGCAGGGAAGAAGCAAATGGCGGACGGGACAACGGAACAGCCGATCGACATCGACCTGCCGAAGTCGCTGAAGGCGACCCGCACCGGCGCGATCGCCCATCTGCGCCTCGCCCGCGCCGAGAAGCGCAACGCGCTCGACGATGCGACCGTGCTCGGGCTCGAGACGTTCTTCACCCGCATGGCCCCCGACATCCGCGCCGTCGTGCTCACCGGCGAGGGCGCGCATTTTTCCGCCGGCCTCGACCTTTCCGAGGTCGCCGATGCGCACGAACCGCTCGAAGGCGTGCTCCACTCGCGCATGTGGCATCGCGCTTTCGACGCCATGCAGTTCGGGCGCGCGCCGGTGATCGTCGCGCTGCATGGCGCGGTGGTCGGCGGCGGCCTCGAACTCGCCGCCGCCGCCCATATCCGGGTCGCCGAACGCTCGGCCTATTATGGGCTTCCCGAGGGCCAGCGCGGCATTTTTCTCGGCGGCGGCGGAAGTGTGCGCATCGCCCGCCTGATCGGCGCGCCCAGGGTCATGGACATGATGCTGACCGGGCGGACGCTCAGCGCCGAGGAGGGGCAGGCCGCAGGCGTCACGCAATATCTGGTTGCGGACGGCAAGGGGTTCGAGACCGCGATGGCGCTCGCCGCCAGGGCCGCGTCCAACACGTCGATCACCAATTTCGCCGTCCTGCACGCGCTCCCGCGCATCGCCGAAAGCAATCCCGCAAGCGGGCTTTTGACCGAGTCGCTGATGGCGGCGATCGCGGAAATGAGCGGCGAAGCCAGGCAGCGGCTCAGGGACTTCCTCGAGAAGCGCGCCGCGAAGGTCACCCGCCAGAACTGAGGCGCCCGACCGCTCGCTCTGTCCTGTCATTCCGGACGGCCGCGAAGCGGCCGATCGGGGATTGAAAACAAATCAAGCGATTTCCGTCAGCTTCGCCAGCGCGCGATCATCCTCAGCCACGGGCCCGAATGAAAGGCGCCCATCATGAGATACATGGGAACCATTCCGCTCACGAGCGGCCCGTGCTCCACGCCCATGCAGAGCGGCGCCATGCCGCCGCCAGGATGAGCCGTAATGAGCGCCATCGTGGCGAAGGCGGGCGCGGCCATGAAGCTCAGCCAGGCGGCCGCGCGCTCGCCGCCACTTCCGCCAGCCGAGCGGGCAGAATACGCTTCGCTCACGGCCGCGCGCCGTTCCGGAAGGCCGCTTCGCCCGCGTCCGACACCTTGACCCATTGCGGATCGGGCGACGCTTGGGCCTCGTAATTGTCGTGCCAGTTCCACCATTTGTACATCGGGGTCTGCGGATAGCCTTCCGGCGAGTCCTCCCACGCCTCCTGGCGCCCGAGCGGCGTTAGGTCGAGATAGCTCCACACCGTGCCCATCGCCTCGTCGCCGCGGCTGTTGATGAAATAGGTGCGGAACACCGTGTCGCCGTCGCGGAAGAAGACGTTGTGGCCGTGCCACTCGTCGACGCCGAAATCGGCGTCGAAAGAGTCGGTGATCGTCCACCAGGGCATCTTCCAGCCCATCCGGTCCTTCAGCCGCTTGATGTCGGCCTGCGGCGCGCGCGAGGCGTAGGCGAGCGTCGTGTCGCGTGCATTGAGATGCGCGAGGTGAGAGACCTGATCGGCGCCGAGCGAGCAGCCGCGGCAGGCGTGGTCGGGCCAGCCGAACACGCCCGGCTCGAAGAAGGCGCGGTAGACGATCAGCTGACGGCGGCCTTCAAAAAGGTCAAGCAGGCTTGCCTTGCCCTCAGGTCCAATGAACTCATACGCCTCGTCGACCGCCATCCATGGCGCCCGCCGGCGCTCGGCGGCCAGCGCGTCGCGGGCGTGGACCAAGGCCTTCTCCTTGACGAGAAGCTCGGCTCGCGCCGCCTCCCATTTGTCAGCCGAAACGATCGGGGGAGAATTCTGCAACATCGTCAACCTCCTGTTTGCCGAACGGATTGAACGGGCGCGCCGTACTCGTCGCGGCGGCGCCACCAGATCCCGTTCTCGTTGCGTCCCTTGGGCGCGCGGTCGAGCCATTGGTAGGCGCCCCACAGTCCGTCGAGCCCGCGCGCGTAAGTGGAATAGGCGTGATAGACTTGGCCGTCCTCGAGCGCGAAGGCGCTCATGCCCGGCCGTTCGCGCATGAAGGTCCGCCCGTCGGTTCCGCAGGTCGCCGCGAACTCCTGGACGACCGGCGGCACTTGCGCCGCGGTCAGCGGGTGGTCCGCGCGCCGGTAATTGTATTCGACGCCGCCTTCGCGCTGCTGCTCCTCGCTGATGGAAACCAGAAAATCGAAGTTGAAGTCGCCGCCGGACGAGGAGGCCCAGGGGAATGTCCATCCCATGCGCCGCTTGTAGGCCTGCAATTTTAAGAGCGGCGCGCGCGACACCGCCCAAAGCGCGACGTCGTGATTCGCCAGATGCACGGCGAAGCCGTTGAACCCGTCGGCGATCATCGAGCACGACGGACACCCGGCCTTATAGTCGGGCCCGAACATGAAGTGATAGACGAGGAGCTGCGAGCGGCCTTGGAACAGGTCCTTGAGCGTCGCAGCCCCCTCGTCGGTGTCGAACCGATAGGGCTCGTCGACCCTGACCCACGGCAGTTCCCGACGCCGCCGCGCCACCTCGTCGCTGAGCCGGGTCAGTTCTTTTTCCTGTTGGAGCAGCGCGAGCCGGGCGTTCAGCCATTCATCGCGCGAGACGACTGGATTGGGCATGTTTGTCCTCATGGTTATCGATATTGACTCGAGCTATTCCGGTCGACGAGCCCCCCGTCATTGCGAGCGAAGCGAAGCAATCCAGAGCAACTGCCGCTGCCTTACGGACACTGGATTGCTTCGTCGCTTCGCTCCTCGCAATGACGGTCGCCACTTCGTCACCCCGGGATGCGGCGGTCGTATTCCTTCCTGAGCCGGCTGAAGCCGTCCCAGAACGGCGCCGGCTTTTCGCCGGCGAGGCGCGCGGCCAGCATGTCGAGATGCGCGTGCCAGCCGGTGCTGACGCCAACCAGCATGCCCCGGTCGGGCAGGCGGCGGTGGATGACCGTGAGCAGCACCCGCTCGCCCCTCGGCTCGAGGGTGAAGGTCACGTCGCCGCTCCCCTTTCCCCAGGTGAACGAGAGTTTGCGGGGCGGATCGAGCTCGGTGATCCGGCTTTGCATGCGATGCTCCTCGCCCATTCCCTCCGGCCGCTGGCCGGGCGGATCGGTCAGTTCGCTGTTGCGCCAGACGAGCTCGAACGGCGCGCCGACCTTCATCTCCATCGTTCCCGCCGCGAGCCACTTGCGGCGCAGGTCGCTCTCGGTGAGATACGCCCAGACCCGTTCGATGGGGCCAGGCAGGAAGCGCTGGATGGTCAAGGTCGAGGGCTCGGTGAGGACGCCGTAGGAATCGGGATTGGCGCGTTCGTTCATGGGTCGTCTCCTTGGCTGGGGGCACGGGTTTGTTGCTCGTCCTCCTCGCGGAGGAGCCGGTCGAGCGCGTCGAGTCTCAGCGTCCAGAAGCGCTCGTAGAAGCTCAGCCACTCGTGGGCGGTTTCGAGCGGTCCCGGGTCGAGGCTGCAGAGATGCGCGCGCCCGCGCACCTCGCGGCGGATCAGTCCGGCGCTTTCCAGGACCTTGATGTGCTTCGAGGCCGCCGCGAGCGACATGGCGAAGGGCTCGGCAAGCTGGCTGACGGTTCGTTCGCCGGATGCGAGTTCGCGCAGCATGCGCCGGCGCGTCGCGTCGCTCAGCGCATGAAAGATGGGGCCCAGCCGAGGGGTCTCTAGTTCAACCATGTGGTTGAATGTAAGCGGGCATTGTTGGAGAGTCAACTGGTCGGTTGAATAATTTTCCGTGGTGAATTGAGTTGACAGAATCGGAAATGGACGCTACAGAATTTCTCATGTTCAGAAATAAAATCTGCGCTTGGCCAGGAGGGCGAGGAGACTGGAAGGCTGGTCCACTCACAACCCGCCGCGCGAGACAGGACGGAGGGAAATTTTTTTATTTTTTCGCTCGTAACTCTTTGAAAAGTCCCGATTCGGCCAACTAAAA
The DNA here is from genome assembly GCA_035572075.1 of Roseiarcus sp. Classification (GTDB taxonomy): domain Bacteria; phylum Pseudomonadota; class Alphaproteobacteria; order Rhizobiales; family Beijerinckiaceae; genus Roseiarcus. The sequence continues at coordinate 5,052 of DATNBG010000018.1, forward strand.
CCAAATAAATCCAAGCAATTTTGCTTGGATTTATTTGGTTTTGCTTGGTCTTATTTGGACCGGGTTCGCGGTTGAGTTGTATTCGCCCCTTGCCGGCGGTTCGGCCGCGGTGGCGCCCGTCCTGGAGCCGCTGGGCCGCAACGACGGTCCCGCCGGCCTGGCGCCCCCTGCCCCCGGAGTTGACGAGAGCGGCCGATCGGTCAAAAGCGGCTCGTGAGGCGGGAGGAGGAAAGGCATGACGAGGACGAGGGTCATTCTCGGTCCGCCGGACGTCATCGTCGAGCGGCGGCCGGACGGCGCGATCCTGGCGCGTTCGCCTCATCCGCTCGGCGCTTACGCCCGCGCCGCGACCGATTGGCTGGATCATTGGGCGGCGGCCGCGCCGGAGCGGGTGTTCCTCGCCGAGCGTGAGCCCGGCGGGGGCGGCTGGCGCAAGTTGACCTATGGCGAAGCGCGGGACGCGGCGCGCCGCGTCGCGCAAGGCCTTATCGACCGTGGCTTGAGCGTCGAGCGGCCGGTGGCAATCCTGTCCGGCAACAGCGTCGATCACGCGCTGATGGGCTTGGGCGCGATGATCGCCGGCGTTCCCTACGCGCCCGTCTCGGCGCCCTATTCGCTCCTCTCCAGGGACTTCGCCAAGCTCAAGACGATCGTCGCGCTGCTCACGCCCGGCCTCGTGTTCGTCGACGACGGCGCCCCCTTCGCCGCGGCCATCGAAGCCGCCGTGCCTCGGGAGGTCGAGATCGTGGCGCGGACCAACCCGCCCGCCTCGCGCCGCTCGACCGCATTCGAGGCGCTCGTCTCGACGAAGCCCACCCAGGACGTCGACCAGGCGCAAAAGAAAGTCGGACCCGACACGATCGCCAAGCTCCTGTTCACCTCCGGCTCGACCGGCACGCCCAAGGGCGTCATCAACACCCACAAGATGATGACTTCGAACCAGGCGATGCTCAGCGCCGTCACGCCAAGCTACACGGCCGAGCCGCCGATTCTGGTCGACTGGCTGCCGTGGAGCCATACCTTCGGCGGCAACAACAATTTCAACCTCGCGCTCGCCAACGGCGGCTCGTTCTATATCGACGACGGTCGTCCGCTGCCGGGCGCGATCGAGGCGACCGTGCGCAACCTTCGGGAGATCGGGCCGACAGTCTATTACAACGTGCCGCGCGGCTTCGAGATGCTGCTGCCCCATCTTCAGACGGACGCCAAGCTCAGGCGGAGCCTGTTTGAGCGGCTGCAGGCGTTCACTTACGCCGGCGCCGCGCTTGCGCCGCATGTGCGCGAGGGGTTCGAGCGGCTGGGGCTCGACACGGTCGGCGAAGTTGTCCCCATGCTGACCTCGTACGGGTCGACCGAGACGGGCCCCTCGGCGATCAGCGTCACCGAGCGGGCGCGCGATCCCGGCGTGATCGGCGTCCCCAATCCAGGCGTCGAGGTGAAGCTCGTCGTGAGCGGGGCCAAGCTCGAAGCGCGGCTGAGAAGTCCGAGCGTCACGCCCGGCTACTGGCGCGAGCCCAGGCTCACCGAGGCGGCGTTCGACGAGGAGGGCTTCTACAGAATCGGCGACGCGCTGCGCTTCGTCGACGAGAGCGATCCCGAACGCGGCTTCCTGTTCGATGGACGGGTGGCGGAGGATTTCAAGCTCGCCACCGGCGCCTGGGTCAGCGTCGGCCCGCTGAGGGCGAAATTCGTCGCCCATTGCGCGCCTTATGTCACCGATGTCGTCGTCGCCGGACACGATCGCGACGCCGTCGCCGCGCTGGTCATTCCGAACCTTGCGGCCTGCCGGAAACTCGCCGATCCGCCGGATGGCCCGGCGGCCGAGATCCTCGGCTGCGAGCGTGTGCGCAGGACATTCGCAGGCCTGCTCGAGGCCTTCAACGCCGAGGCCGGCGGCAGCTCACGCCGCCTGGCCCGCCTGATCCTGATGGACGACCCGCCCTCGCTCGATTCGGGCGAGCTCACCGACAAGGGCTCGGTCAACCAGCGCGCGGTCCTCACCCGCCGCGCGGCGATGGTCGAGGAGCTTTACGCGGAAACTCCATCGCGGCGAGCAATCATCTAATGGGAGAGCGAGGCCAATCAGCCTTCGGTCCGCCGGCCCTCTTGTCCGCGGCGTCTCAGGCCGCCGCTCTCGCTCACCCAGGCCAGGGTCACCATGCCAAGCAGCAGCGCCAGGCCGAAGAACCCCGAGGCCAGCGAAGTCGAACGCGCGCCGATCAATTCGCTCGATCCGGTCCGCTTGATCCCGATATAGTCGCCCCCGGCGTAGCTCGGCGACGGGTTCAGGCCGACCACCCGCGGCAGCGAGATCGCCTCGCCCGGACCCGCCGCGATGCGTCTCACCGTGCCGCCTGTCGCTTCCGCGATCGCGCGCAGCTTCGCGGTCGTCGAGACGACATCCTGCATTTCGAGCGGATTCTCGTGACCGACGTTGACCAGCGCGACGTGTTCGCCATCCTCGGCCCGATAGAGGCCGAACCGGCTGACTTTCACATGCGCACGGCTGAGGCCCGGCGCATAGGGCTTGAGGTCGAGCTTGGTCTTCTTGCCGTCCGGGGCGACGAGCTCGGTGTCCAGCGCCTTGCCGCTCACGCTCTGCCGCTCGACCGTCACCTCGCGTCCCTTGGCGCTGGCGCGCAGAGCCTCCTCCTCCAGATCGGGTTCCTTCATCAGCCAGTGCGCCGTACGGCGCAGGAGGTCGAGGTAGGGCCCGCCGCCGTCATAGCCGCGCGCCCAAAGCCACATCTGGTCGCTGAGCAGGAGGCCGACGCGCCCCTTGTCGACCCGCGACAATATGAGGAGCGGATCGTTGTCCGGGCCGCTCATCACCGTGATCCCCCCCGTCGGCCTTGCGCCAATGAGCCGGAACCACCGGCCCCAACTCGGTTGGCCATTGTCGGCGTCGAAGCCGCTGAGACCGCGGGTCACCGGATCACGCAAACCCTCCTCGGTCACCCGGGCGCGAAACGGGGCCTCCACGTCCTCGCCGGTCGGCTCGGCGGGCGAAATGGCGCCGAGCGGCGAATAATAAAGGCCCTCGGGGGTGGAGAATTCCGGCCCCTCCGCCATCAAGAGCGCCCCGCCGTTGCGCACATAATTGGCGATGTTCTCCAGATAGATGTAGGGCAGGATCGACTGCTGCGCGTAGCGGTCGAAGATGATGAGGTCGAAGTCCTTGATCCTGCGGCCGAACAGATCGGCGACCGGGAAGGCGATCAGCGACAATTCGTTGATCGGCGTGCCGTCGGCGCCCTTCTCCGGCGGGCGCAGGATGGTGAAATGCACGAGATCGACATTGGCGTCGGATTTGAGCAGATTGCGCCACATCCGTTCGCCCGGATGAGGCTTGCCGGAGACCAGCAGCACTCTCAGCTTGTCGCGCACGCCCTCGATGTTGACCACCGCGCGATTGGAATCGGCGGCAAGCTCGCCTTCGACCGGCGCCACTTCGAGCTCGATCACGTTCGGACCCGGATGGTCGATCGGGATCTTCGCATCGATCTTCTCGCCGACCTTGGCGTCGATCGTCGCGATCGTCTGCCCGTCGCGTTTGACCGTGAGCCTGGCCGGCTCGCCATGGTCGGCGCTGTCGAGCACGCGGGCTTCGATCACCTGGTCCTTACCGACGATGCCGTAGCGGGGCGCCTCGACCAGCTCGATCCGTCGCTGCCGCTCGCCTTCATGGCCGGTGATCAACGCGTGCAAGGGCGCGTTGAAGCCGAGCGCGGCCGCGGACTTCGGAATGTCGTGCGCGTCGCCGTCGGTAATCATGATCGCGCCGCCGACCCGGTCGGGCGGCGCGTCGGAGAGGGCGCCGCGCAAGGCGGCGAACAATTTGGTGCCCTCGGTTTCCGACTCGTCGCGCGAGGTCTCGGCCACCCGGAGGTCGACGTTTCCGAGCGCCTTGAGCCTCGCCTCGATCTCGTCGCGCGCCTTGTCGGTCTGCTGAGGCCGCTCGCCAATGTCCTGGCTTTCGGATCGATCGACCACGAGAGCGACGATATCCTTGAGCGGACGCCGGTTCTCCTGAACAAGGTTGGGATCGCACAGGGCAAGCAGCAGGAGCGCCATGCTCAGCACACGCAGCCACGCGCCACGGACGCCGCGCCAGATCAGCGCGGCCGAGACCGCAAGCGCCGCCGCGGCAAGCGCGTAAATCGCGGGCCAAGGCAGGAAGGGCGAAAGAGCGATCGACCAGGCGCTCAACGGGTGAGCCTTTCGAGAATGTCCTTCGCGTGGACCTGGTCGGCCTTGTAATTGCCGGTGAGCGTGTACATGACCAGATTAATGCCGCTGCGCAGCGCGAGTTCGCGCTGCCGCGCCCCGCCCGGAATCAGCGGATAGAGCGGGCGCCGGTCGGCGTCCTCCGCCCAGGCCGCGGCGAGATCGTCCGAGGCGATGATGATCGGCGAAACGCTGTCGCCCGCACGCGCCGGGCGCCGGACGTGGTCGTTCGGGTCGGGCGGCGGGAGCGCCTCGATCCAGGTCTGCCCGATCGCGGTGCGCCCGACAATGCGATCGAGCAGATAGAATGTCTTGGTCAGCACGTGGTCGCGGGGAACGGGTTCAAGCTCCGGCACGTCGACGCCCTTGAGGAACGTGCGCAGCCAGAGCGCCTCGGCCGTCGGGGGCCCGCCCGGGCGCGCGACCAGCGCGTCGCGGGTGTCGAAGATCATTGTGCCGCCGTTTTTCATGAAGGCGGCGATGCGGGTGCGCGCCTCGGGCTTCGGCTGCGGCAATCCAGCGACGATCGGCCAATAGATGAGCGGATAGAAAGCGAGTTCGTCGCGCGCGGGATTGAGCCCGACCGGCTCGGCAAGCTCGGCGGAAGTGCGGGCGGCCAGCACCCGCGTCAGCGCTTCCAGGCCGAGCTTCGAGGTTTCATCGACCGACGCGTCTCCGGTCACGACATAGGCGAGCCGGGTGGACAAGGCCGCATCCATGTCGCGATTGGAAATCGGCGCGGATTCGCCCGCGTGCGCCTGGTGCGGGGCCGCGGCGAGGCCAAGCGCGCCCACGATGGCGAACGCGGCCAGCGCTCCCTTGCGGCGGAAGCGCGCCCCGCCCATCAACCAGATCGAAACCAGCGCGTCGATCATCAGGCCGACGAGTGCCGCCGGCAAAAGCCAGCGGCGGAGATCGATCGGCGGCGCGATCGCGAGCGCGCCCTCATGCACGGCAAGCGGCCCATAGTCGGCGCGGGCCAGTGTCTCGCCGGGGGCCAGGGCGTTGACGGCGCGCGACGAGTCCCGCGTCCCGTAAAAGCCCGGCGGATGGAGCGCATCGCCGGCGCCGGTGAAATCATCGCCGATCGGTTCAGCCTGAGCGGGCGGGGGCCCGAGAACGCCGAAACCGTTCAGCGTGCGCAAAGGCGGCCGCACCACGCCGTGCTCTCCGACTTTCGCCTTTGTCGCGCCCGCTCCCGGCGCGTCGGCTTCCGCCACGATCCGCTTCAGCATATCGACGAAGAGACCCGACAGCGGCAGGTTTGACCAAGTGGTGTCCGCCGTCACGTGGAACAGCACGATCAGACCCTTGCCGCGCCGCGCCGCGGTGACCAGCGGCGTTCCATCGGCGAGACGCGCCCAGGTCTTCTCCGCAAGGCCGGTCTCCGGCTCAGCGAGCACCTGACGTCTCACCGTCACCTCGTCGGGCGCGGCTAGGCCGAAGAAGGGGCTCCCCGCCTCGAAGGGGGCAATGTGCTTTGGGGTCTCCCAGGACAATGCGCCGCCGAGCAGGCGCCCGCCGCGGCGCAGAGCGGTGGGAGTCAAGGTGTCGTCCCCGGCGGCGAGGTGGGTGCCCGCGAAGCGCAACAACACCCCGCCGTTGTCGAGGAATTGGGTGATCGCGTCGAGCTCCGGGCCCGGCGCGACGCTCATGTCGGCGAGGATGAGCACCGACGGCTTTTGCTCGAGGAGCGAGACGATCGGATCGGTCGAAGAATCATGCCACTCGCTGATGTCGGCGAACGGCTGCAACGCGCGCTTGAGATAATAGCTGGGCGCGAGCAGCGGCTGCGCGACGTCGGCGCTCGCGCCCGAAGCGATGGCGACCCGGCGCCGGCGAGAGCGTTCGTCGATGAGCCAGGTCGCGCCGGCGGAACGTTCGCCGTCGATGACGACCCGCGTGACCTCGTTGCGCAATTCGACCGGAAGGTCGAAACGGGCTTCAGTCACCGGCTTGACGGCGAAGTCGAAAGCCGCCCGGCCGACTTCCCGCCCCTGAGCGTCGAGGGCGCGCACCGTCCCCGTCCCCGGCGCGTGGGTATCCGACCGCGTGAGGCGCGCGGTCAGCGCGCCGGCTTCATTGTCGGCGCCGGCGAGCGCGAGCGCGCCTCTGCCGTCGGTCACGACCTCGACCGAGCGGGCGATCGAAGCGAGCCGGGTGGAAAAGGCGCTCGCCCCGCCGAGTTCAACTCCGTCAGCGATCCACAGGACGTCGGTCTTCGGCTCGCGGGCGAGAAAGCGCTCGATCGCCGGCAATGTCGTCGCGCGGTCCGGAGCATAGGGAACCGGCGCGAGCGCGCGCAATCGGCCCTCCACCCCGGATCGGTCGAGCGGCGTGATCTCCTGACCGCCCTGCGAGAGGGTCTCGATCGCCACGATTCGCCCGGCCCGCGCCGCCGCCGCGGCTCGTTCCCGGGCGAAGTCAATGCGCTTGTCCCAGCTCGGGGCCGCGGCAAATCCATCGTCGATCAGAATGAGCAGCGGCCCCGACCCGGATAGCGCGGCCAGGCTGTTCCACAGAGGCTCGGCCATGGCGAGGATGATGAGCGCCCCGATCGCGAGCCTGAGCGCCAGGATTGGCCAGGGGGTGCGCGCCGGCGTCGTTTCTTTCGGATCGAGCCCGAGGAGAAGCCTGAGCGGCGGGAAGATCGCCTGGCGGGGAGCAGGCGGCGTGACGCGGAGCAGGAAATAGAGGCCGACGAGGCCGACCAGCGCCGCGAGGACCGCGGGAGCCGCGAAGGCGAGCGGCAATCCGAACATCGCTCAGGCGCTCCTCAGGCCCGTCCCGGGTTCGGGCGCCGACAGACGCATGCGCAGCGCCAGCAGCACCTCCGCCGGGGACCCGTCGGTGCGGTGGATGCTCATGCCCCAGCCCGATCGGGCGCAGATTTCCCGAATCGCCTCGCGATGGGCGGCGAGACGCTCGAGATAAGCGTCGCGCAGGCTCTGCGCCCGGGGCGTGAGCAAGCTCAGCGAGCCGGCCGGATGGAGAAACTCAGTGTTGCCTTCGAACGGATAAGTCTCCTCGATCGGATCGACAACCATCACCAGTTCGCCGATCGCCCCTTCCGCGCTGACCGCCCGGACCGCGCTTGCGATCCGCTCGGGCTCCGAGAGAAAGTCGCCGATCAGGAGAACCATCGAGCGCGGCGCGGCAGGCGTCGCGGGCGGCAACGGGGCTTGCGAGGGGCCGCGGAGCCGTTCGTCGGTCGCGATCGCTTCGGCGAAGCGCTCGACGACGCCTTGCGTGGCCAACGGCCGGGTAAGGCCCAGGAGACCGGCGCGCTCCCCGCCGCGCACGCAAAGATCGGCGAAGGCGAGCGCCAGCAAGGCCGCCCGGTCGATTTTCGAGACCAGCGCCAAGCTCGATGCGAACTGCATCGACGGCGAGCGGTCGAACCAGATCCAGACCGTATGTGCCGCTTCCCATTCGCGCTCGCGCACGAAAGCGCGCTCCTCACGCGCCGAGCGGCGCCAGTCCACTCGCGACGACGGCTCGCCGGAGATAAAGGGCCGAAACTGCCAGAAGGTTTCGCCCGAGCCCGCGCGGCGCCGGCCATGAACCCCGTGCCGCACGGTTTGCGCGACGCGGCGGGCCGCGATGACCAGGCTTGGCAGACGGGCCGAGAGAGTCGAGGCGTCGCGGCGGATTGAGGGGTGAAGCGTCATTGCGCCAAAGGCTGCCGGGTCATCGAATCGTCTTGGCGGCAAGCCGTCCGATCACCGCCGGAATCGTCTCGCCCTCGGCCCGGGCGGCGAAGGTCAGCGCCATGCGGTGCTTGAGCGCCGGCTCGGCCAGGATCGCGATGTCGTCGAGCGACGGCGACAGGCGCCCGTCGACTAGCGCGCGAGCGCGGGCGGCCAGTATCAGCGCCTGGGCCGCGCGCGGGCCTGGGCCCCAGCCGATGCCCTTGGTCAGCTCGGGATCGCCCTCCCCCGGGCGGCCGGCGCGGACGAGGTCGAGGATCGCCTCGACCACCCGATCGCCAATCGGCGCCCGCCGCACGAGCCGCTGCGCCGCCATCAGATCCTCGGCTGTCATGACCGGCTTCGGACGCGCCTCGCGCTCGCCCGTCGTCTCGATCAGGATACGGCGTTCGGCCGTCCGGTCAGGGTAGCCGACGTCGATCTGCAACAAAAAGCGATCGAGCTGCGCCTCGGGAAGCGGATAGGCGCCCTCCTGTTCCAGCGGGTTCTGGGTCGCCAGAACATGGAATGGCCGCGGCAGATCGTACCGCGCCCCCGCGACGGTGACGTGATGCTCCTGCATCGCCTGGAGCAGCGCCGACTGGGTGCGGGGGCTGGCGCGGTTGATCTCGTCGGCCATCAGCAACTGGGCGAAGATCGGACCCTTGATGAAGCGGAAGGCGCGCTTGCCGTCGTGACCTTCCTCCATCACCTCGGAGCCGAGAATGTCGGTCGGCATCAGATCGGGCGTGAACTGCACCCTGAGCGCGTCGAGGCCAACCACGATTCCCAGCGTCTCGACGAGCTTGGTCTTGGCCAGCCCCGGCACACCGATCAACAGCCCGTGTCCACCCGCCAGCAACGTCGTGAGGGAAAGATCGACGACGCGTTCCTGACCGAAAATGACGCCGCCGATCTCCGCCCGCGCCGCGGCGATGCGCTCCAGCGCCGCGTCGGCGTCACGGGTCAACTGGCCGGGATCGGCGATATTGGTTACGGTCATCGGCTCGTCCATTGCGCCACGGATGGCTGTGAGTTTCGTTTTGTCTTCAGCCGGACTAGATTGGGCGCGCGTGATTTCAACACAAGCCCTTAAGCGCGCAAATGCCGGATTCGCCCACAACGAAACGCGTGAACGACACAGAGCGGGCGCGCGCGCCGGAAGGCGCCCTGCGGGGACTCGGCCCAGCGACGATAGAGCGCTTGCGCGGCGTCGGGCCTGCGCCTTTCTGGAACCCGCCCGACTGCGGCGATATCGACATGCGCATCGCTGCCGATGGAACATGGTTTTATTGTGGCTCGCCAATTGGCCGGGCCCCGCTCGTGCGGCTGTTCGCCTCGATCATGCGCCGCGAGGGCGACCGCTATGTCCTGGTGACGCCGGTCGAAAAGGTCGGAATCAAGGTCGATGACGCCCCCTTTCTGGCGGTCGAAATGCGTGTGGACGGGGAACCCGACGAACCGCGACTTATGTTCCGCACCAATGTCGAGGACCTGGTGACGGTCGATTCCGAACACCCGCTGCGTTTCGAGCCCGGCGCTTCCGAGGGCCTGAAGCCCTATGTGAGAGTGCGGGGCGATCTCTGGGCCCTGGTCAAGCGGGCTTTGTTCTACGACCTTGTCGCTCTCGGGCGGACCGAGCGGGTCGCAAACGAGGACTGGTTCGGCGTGCGCTCGGGCGGGCTCTTCTTCCCGATGCGCCCGGCGCGCGAAATCGAGGGGCTTTGAGCGCGAGCCTCATCTCCGGTCAGGGTCCGGCGGCGCTGCGCGCGCTGGCGCGGCGGAAGCTCAAGCCTTCTCTCAGCCTGGCGGAGCTCGAGCGGGCCCAGCCGAAAGAGGTCAGCGACGACGCTCCCGGCGCGCCGCGGCCGGAGCTCTCCGAGCTCGCTCAAAGCCGCCCGGCCGCCGTGCTGTTGCCGATCGTCGAGCGGCCCGGCGGGCTCAGCGTTCTCCTGACCCTGCGCGCCCCGGACTTGCGCGCCCACTCGGGCCAGGTGGCCTTTCCCGGCGGCAAGCTCGACCCGGGCGAGACTCCGCTCAAAGCCGCCTTGCGGGAGGCGCGCGAGGAGATCGGGCTCGAGGCGCGGTTCGTCGAGCCCCTCGGCTGGCTCGATCCCTATCTCACCGGCACCGGATTTCGCATCGCTCCGCTGGTCGCGCTGGTCGATCCGTCCTTCGCGCTCAAGCTCAACCGGCTCGAAGTGGACGAGGTGTTCGAAACGCCATTCGCCTTCCTCATGGACGCGGCCAATCATCGCCTCGAGGAGCGCGAATGGCAGGGGCGGCGCCGGAAATACTACGCCATGCCATATCAGGGGCGATATATCTGGGGCGCCACCGCCGGAATCTTGCGCAATCTTCATGAGAAGCTCACCTCCTGATGGGCAGGGCCGTCCTCGAACCGCTGGCGCTGTTCCTGAGCCCGTTCGCGGCCTACGCGCTCTATCTCGCGCTGCGCGCCCGCTATCCGCTGGAGGTTGAACACTGGACGCGGGGCCGGGTGTCGGTCATGACGCTCATTGGGCTCGCGTTGGCGGTGCTGGGGTTCATCGCCATCAACGCCTTCGCGCCTCGCGGCCGCGGCGTATACATCCCGGCGCATATCGAAAACGGCGTCCTCGTCCCGGGCCGGATCGAATGACCGTCCTTCCGGGTCTTGAGGACGGAAAGCTCAAGGACCTGACGGTCTTGAGGGAAGGCCCGCTCGCGCGGGCGCTTCGCGGGCTCAACGGCTCCGGCGAGGAGACCCGGCTCGTCGGCGGCGCGGTGCGGGATCTCGCGCTCGGCGAGGCGGCGCTCGATTTCGACCTCGCGACCACCGCCGCCCCCGAGGAAGTCATTCGCCGGGCGCGGGCGGCGGGATTCAAGGTCGCGCTGACCGGCGTCAGGCATGGCACGGTGACGGTCATCGTCGACAAGCGCCCGATCGAGACGACGACGCTGCGCGAGGATGTCGAGACCGACGGGCGGTGGGCCAGGGTCGTGTTCGGTCGCGACTTCGCGCACGACGCCGAGCGGCGCGACTTCACCATCAACGCGCTGTCGCTGAGCGCCGACGGAACGGTCCACGACACAGTCGGCGGGCTCGAGGACCTCGCGGCGGGGCGGGTGCGCTTCATCGGCGACGCGGAAGCCCGGATTCACGAGGACTACCTGCGCATTCTCCGCTTCTTCCGCTTCTCGGCCCGGTACGCCGCGGGCGGTCTCGACCGCGAGGGCCTCGCCGCCACGATCCGGGCGCGCGACGGCCTCGGCCGGCTGTCGCGCGAGCGCGTGCGCGCCGAACTCATCAAGCTCCTTGCCGCGCCGCGCGCAGGCGAGGTCGTGGCGACGATGGGCGAGAGCGGCTTCCTCGAGCCGATCCTCGGCGGCGCCGGTTATCCGGCGCGCCTGAGCCGCCTTGTCGCGATCGAGGCCGCGCGCGGCCTTCGGCCCGATCCGATCCTGCGGCTGGCCGCGCTCTCCGTCGCGATCGAAGAAGACGCGGAGCGGCTGCGCGAAAAGCTGAGACTCGCCAACGCGGAGGCCGGCCGGCTCCGATCCGCCGCGGCGGCGCTGATGGCCTTGCACGGGATAGAGGCGCCCCCATCGTTCCAGGGCCTCAGAACCCTCCTGTTCAGCGCAGGACGGGAGGCCGCGCGCGACGCGCTCATGCTTGCCCACGCCGAGGCGCAAGCCTCGCCGTCGGACGAGGCCTTCGCCGCCGCCGGCCGGTTCCTCGCCGACTCCCCGGAACCCAGGCTGCCGATCGGCGGCGCGGACCTGATCGCGCGGGGGGTCGCCGCGGGGCGGCCGGTCGGACGGGCGCTTCGCGTCTTCCAGGCGCTCTGGATCAGGGCCGGCTTCCCCAAGGAGCCGGAGACCCTCGCCCGCCTCATCGAGCAGGCGGTCGCCGAATCTGCGCGGACCGACGGCGATGCCGGACCCGGCCGGGGCGGCTGATACGAAATTCGCCTGATTGATTCTCGTTTGCGCCCGAACCGACCGGCCGCCATTTCCGAGTCCGTTTTGAGCGATTCCAATGGCTTGCGGCGCCATTTTCGATTCTCTCATACCAACGG
>DATNBG010000019.1:0-2461 GCA_035572075.1 Roseiarcus sp.
CCGAACTGCTGGTCGGCGACCTGCCGCCCGACATCAGGGGCGTATCGCGCATCCGGCGGGGCAGGGACATCATCTGGGAGAAGCCGTTCCTGTCGGGCGAGCAGAACATGGCCCATTCGATCGCCAATCTTGAGGCGCATCATTTCAAATATTCCCTGTTCCGGCGCCCGGGCGACGTCCACATCCATTTCTTCGGAACCGCGACCCTGTCGTTCAGCGAGGGCGTGAAAACCCAGAAGGGCGACGTGTTCGAGATCGAATCCGAGCCCTTCGGCCTGCCGCTGCGCAACCGCCTTGGCCTGGAAAGACCCACGAAAGCGCGAGTCCGCGCGCTTTAGCGGGCGCCCGCCGATCAGTGAGGGTCGGTCGCCGGGGCTTGGGTATTAGACCAAACTAATCCAAGCAGCGGGACTCGCGCTTTGGCTGAATCGGCTGCCCGGTTCAGTCAAACGGCGCCCTCAAGCAGCGCGGGAAGCTCGGCCAGCGAGGCGATCTCGAAGTCGGGGGCGCCTGGAAGGCGCTCGCGGCGCGCTCCGCGCCGGTTGCACCAGACGACCCGCATGCCGAAGTCGGAGGCCCCATGCGCGTCCCAGGCGTTGGAGGATTGGAACGCGATCGCACTCGCCGGCAAATCAAGCGAGTCGAGCGCGTACTGATAGACGTCGGGGTGGGTCTTGAAGGCGCCGACCGCGTCGGCCGAGAGGACCGCGTCGAACATCGCCTCGAGCCCGGAGCGCCTGACCAGCGCTTCGAGCATCGCAAGCGTTCCGTTGGAGAGGATGGCGGTTCTGAACCCGCGCTCGCGTAACGTGGCGAGGACGGCAGGAACCTCCGGGAACGGCTCGAGGCCGAGATAGAGCTCCATCAGGCGTTCATGCAGGGAGGGGGACGCGAGACCAAGGCTGTCGAGGGCGAAGTCGAGCGCTTCGCCGGTGACCTGCCAGAAGTCGGCGTAGCGGTCCTCGAGCGTGCGCAGCCACGTGTACTGGCACTGCCTTTCGCGCCAGAGCGCGGTCAGCGTCTGGCGCCGGTCCTCGGGAACGTCCGGGCAGCGCGCGGCGGCCGAGGCGAAGTCGAAGAGGGTCCCGTAGGCGTCGAACACGCAGGCGCGGACGCCTTCAAGGGGTCGCGGGGGTTGGGTCATGATGAGCCTCGACGTGGGCCGGAACGAAGCTTGAGGCGGCGTTACACCGCGGATTGGGCGGCGGCGGGTCAGCGCGGCGCAAGCGTCCTCGCGAGCTGGTCCTCAAGCTCGGCGATCCGCCTCCTGAGCGTCTCGCTTTCGACATGCGCATAAGCGATTCCGGCCTCGTGGGCGAGGCTGCCGATGAGATGGCGCTCATTGCCGTCGAGATCGGTGCCGGCTTCATGGCCGCCATAGAGGACAATCGCGTAGCAACGGCGCGCATTGCCGACCGGCGCCGCGAGCACCGGTCGCGCGACGTCGTGCGGAAGCCCGGCTCGCGGGGCGTTGGCCGCGTCGGCCGTATCGAGAGGGTAGGGCTTTCGCTGGAACCTTCCGGCGAGCATAGCGTCGTCGCCCGCCAGAGTATCGGCGTCTCCGGCGTCCCATCCGGCGCTGACGCGCCGGCGGAACACGCCGTCCTCATCGCGAAACACCGCCGCCGAGGCGAGCTTCAGCGAACGCATCGGCTCATGCACCAGCAGGCGCTCGATCTCGGCCAGACTGCCGGACTGGAGAATGGTCTCGCCCACCTCGGAAAGGCGCCGCTCGGCGCGGATGAACTCGCGGTCGAACAGCCGGTTGACCAGTTCGGTCGCAAACTCATGCCCGCGCGCGATCAGGTAGACGAGCGCGGAGGCGACCGCGAGCCAGGCCCAGTAGGGCATGTGGATGTACTCGTCGATCGTCTCGATCTGCTTGTGAAGGAACAGGACCGGCACGCTGAGCAGGAGCCCGAGCACGGTCGCGCGGCGGAGCGGGATCGACACATTGACCACCGTCGGGCGCCGCACCGCCTCGACGACGAACAGGCACAGGATGCCATTGACGAGAAAGAGGGCGCCCGCGACTTCCTCGGGCGCCGCGCCCTGGCCGAGGAGGTCGCCGAACGTCGAAGTTTGCTGCGAAATCTGGGCGAGCAGATAGGCCGGAAGGCCGATCAGGCAGCCCCAGATCACCCAGCGGATGCGCTGATAGTCGCGCGGCGAGAGGTCCCGTCGGCGTCCGAAAAGGATCGCGAGCGCGCCGGCGCTGACCGCAAAGCCAATGAACAGCACGCCTCGCGCCCAGATCTCGGCGGAATAGCCGAACACTGTTCCCATGCTCAGGAGCGCGACCAGGAGGAACACGACCGCCAGAGCCGGCAAAGCGCGCTCGATCGTCCGCCATCGGCCTTGCGCCCGGTCGACCGGCGCCCTCAGCGCAAACACAAGCAGCCCGGTATAGGCGGCGGTCTGCATCGCCAGCCATATGACGTCCTGCGCCAGAAGCGCGGGA
>DATNBG010000020.1:0-2735 GCA_035572075.1 Roseiarcus sp.
CCGATTCTTATGGCGCTGTTCGGCGAGAAGCCAAGGGCCTCGACCGAGTTCCGACGATTCCGGGCTGGCGGAGGAGGAGGCGGGGGATCCAGCGGCGTCGGCGCGACTGGCGGAGCGGCCAGCGCCGCAAGCGCCAGCGCCGGCGGGTCGGGCGGCGGCGGAGGCGGCCCGGGCGGCGATGGCGGGCCGGGCGGCGGCGGCGGTCCCGGGAATGGCGGCGGAAACGGTGGGGGGAATGGCGGCGGCAATGGCGGTGGAAACGGCGGCGGCGGCGGATCAGGTGGCGGCGGCGGCAGCCATTGACGCAGATTTCTCTACGGCGCGCTTGTTCCGCCCCCGTGCGCCGTGCGCGATCGCTCAGAGCGCCACAGGGTAAAGGGCGCCGTCCATCGAGAGGGTCGAGCCGGTGATGTAGCTGGCCCGAGCCGAAGCCAGGAAGACGACGGCGTCGGCGATCTCGCTCGGCGAGGCCATCCGGCCCAGGGGCAGCCGGGCGACGCTGCGGCGACGCGCTTCATCAACCGAAATATTGGCGTTCCGCGCGTCGGCGGCCAGCCCCTCGGCGACCCTGTCCGTCTCCGTAAGGCCCGGAGAGACGGCGACGACGCGAACCCCCCGGCCGGCATAGGCCGCGCCAAGCCCGGCGGTGGCCAGCATCAAGGCCGCGTTGGCCGAACCGCCGGCGAGATGCGTTGCGGAAGCGACCTTGCCGCCCGCTCCGATGACGCTGACGATGACCCCGCTGCCGCGCCGCGCCATGCGCTTGACCACGGGATCGATGACATTGACGTAGGAGAAGAACTTGGCGTCGAACGCCTCGCGCCAGATCGCCGGAGTGAGATCGTCCGGCGGCGTTCGCTTCGCGGCGCCGGCGGAATTGACGAGGACGTCGATCGGCCCGAGACGCGCCTCCACTGCGTCGATCATCATGCCCGCCGCCGCGGCGTCGGCGAGGTCGGCGGCGACGCCAAAGGCGTCCTTCAGTTTGGCGCGGGTTCGTTCGATATTGTCGCGCGAGCGCGACGAGATGGCGATCCGCGCCCCCTCGGCCGCGAAGGCTGAGGCGCAAGCAAGCCCGATGCCCTTCGAGCCGCCGGTGATCAGAACGACCTTGTCCTTAAGACCAAGCTCCATCGCCGCGCCTCACCGCCGCGCCCGACTGACGCGCTCGGAGACTGGCTCTTGAATAGCGGCCGGCGCAAACCGATGCATTCCGACCGGGCAAGACGGAGGCCGAAATCAAACCCGCCTCCGTCCCGCATCCTTCTCCTATCCCACAACGCTCGCCGCCGCGTGCGCGAATTCGGCGATCCGTTTCGCGCTAGCAGCCGTTTGGGCCTTTTCCTCTGCGGTCATTGTTTTCGCCGCCGCCCGCATGACGTCGATCAAGGGGGTATTGGGATGGAGCTTCTCCACGAGTATCAGGTAAACGCGCGTAGGAAATATCAGTGCAAGCGGATCAATAGCCGCATAGGGATGAGTCATTTTGCCCTCCTCAATAGTTCGGATCCGATTTGATCCGAGGATCGGCCGTTTCCCGGCTTTGCAGACAGATTAACCCGCAGGGTCAAGCTCCGCAACCAGATTCAATAATTGGCGATACGCTCGCGGCGGCTTTAACAATTGTAATGCGTTACAACTGCTCGAGTTGTTTCCTCAAGACATTCGATCGCCCGATCCGCACCGATTTCCGCCGCGCGGCGCTTCCAAGCCATAACAACTCCGCCCGCGGCCGACGACGAAGCGCCGCCCTAGCCTCAGCCGAGCTTCGACCCGTTGGTCATGAGCAGGACCGAATAGAGCGAGGTCGTGCCGCAGATGTAGAGGCGGTTGCGCTTGGGGCCGCCGAAGGTCACATTGGCCACGATTTCCGGAATCAGGATCTTGCCGATCAGCTTCCCGTCCGGCTCGTAGCAGTAGACGCCCTTGCCGGTGCTGGTCCAGATGCGGCCGGACCGGTCGACGCGGAAGCCGTCGTAGAGCCCATCCTGCGGCGCCAGTTCGCAGAAGATTTCGCCTCCCTTCACGCTCTTGCCGTCGGTGTTGACGGAATAGCGGCGGATGGCGCGCGGGGTGTTCTCCTTGTGCGTCGCCCCGGTGTCGGCGACATAGAGGAGCTTCTCGTCGGGCGAGAAGGCGATGCCGTTCGGCCGCACCATGTCGTCGATGACCCTCTTCACCGCGCCGGTCTTGGGGTCGATGCGATAGACGTGGCAGCCGTCGATCTCGGGTTTCGCCGGCTCCCCCTCGTTGTCGCCGTCGATGCCGTAGGCCGGGTCGGTGAACCAGATCGAGTCGTCCGATTTCACCACCGCGTCGTTGGGCGAATTGAACCGCTTGCCCTCCCACTTGTCGGCAAGGACGGCGATCGAGCCGTCGAACTCGGTGCGGGTCACGCGGCGGGTGAGGTGCTCGCAGGTGACGAGGCGTCCCTGGTTGTCCACCGTATTGCCGTTCGAATTGTTGGAGGCCTGGCGGAAAACCGACACCTGCCCCGATTCCTCGACGAAACGCAGCATGCGGTTGTTGGGAATGTCCGACCAGACGAGATAGCGGCCGGCCGCGAACCAGGCCGGGCCTTCCGCCCAGATCGAGCCCGTCCAGTGGCGCGTCACCCGCATGTAGCCGGTGAACAGCCCGGAAAAGCGCTTGTCGAGGGTGACGAAGTCCGTGCCTTCGATTTGTCCGTGATACATGACTGCTTCCCCCTCAGTCCGTTGGTTGACCCTTTGGAT
>DATNBG010000021.1:0-3714 GCA_035572075.1 Roseiarcus sp.
GCAGTCTCGAACTCGAACGCCATTTCGAGGGAGCGTTCCTTCGCCTCTGCGATCATGTCCGCGGAACTGTCGACGCCGACGATGCGCGCGCCTGGATAGCGCTGACGCAGAGCTTCGGTCGAATTGCCCGGACCGCAGCCAAGGTCGACGGCGTTCTCGACGTGGGCGAGCGGAATTCGCTGAACGAGGTCGCGCGCGGGCCGGGTGCGTTCGTCCTCGAACTTGACATATTGAGCGGCGGACCAGGACATTGCGGGCCTCCCAACCGAGCGATGTGCTTTCATGCGCCGCCGGCGGCGCTCGCACAAGGGGCGCCGCTCTCGTCTTGCCCTGGCCGCGCTTTGACGCCTAACGTCGGCGCGCGGGCGCATGGCCCACGACTCGGTGGAATTGGGCATGGCGATTCTCATCCTCGGCCTCGTGATCTTTCTCGGCCTCCATTCGACCCGCATCGTCTCCGAGGGCGGCCGGGAGAAGGCGATCGCGCGGTTCGGCGAGGGCCCCTGGAAGGGGATCTATTCGGCGCTTTCGGCGATCGGCTTCGTACTCATCGTCTGGGGATTCGCGCGGGCGCGCCACGACGCCCCGCAGCTCTGGACGCCCCCGCCCGGGGCCCGGCACATCACCATGCTGCTGATGCTGCTCGCGCTCGTTTCCCTGGCGAGCTATCTCTTCAAGCGAAGCCATATTACAGCCGCGATCCATCATCCAATGCTGTGGTCGGTGGCGCTGTGGAGCGCTGGCCATCTCATCGCCAACGGCTCGGCGGCGGACCTCGTCCTGTTCGGCGCTTTCCTCCTCTGGTCGATCGCCGATCTCGTGAGTTCGTACGCCCGCGACCGGCGTTATGGGGTCGTCTATCCGGCGCCTGAGCTCGCCGCCACGGCCGGCGCGGTCGTGGCCGGCCTCATCGTCTATGGGGTCCTGCTGGGCGGGCTGCATGTCTGGCTGTTCGGCGTCTCGCCGCTCGCGGGATGAAGCGCGCCGGTTCGAGACGTTGATTCGCATGCCTTCCCGTCCCATACTGGCATGTCAGAGCGCGTGACGGATCGAGAGGAAGGACGATGGCCGAGAAATCCAAGACCAAATCAAACGGCGGCGGCAAGCGGTTCTTGCGATCGAAGCTCTGGTTCGACAACCCCGACAACCCTGGCATGACCGCGCTCTATATCGAGCGCTATCTCAATTTCGGGCTGACCCCCGCCGAATTGCGTTCCGGCAAGCCGATCATCGGCATCGCCCAGACCGGGTCCGATCTTTCGCCCTGCAATCGCCATCACCTCGAGCTCGCGAAACGCGTTCGGGACGGGATCACCGCCGCCGGAGGGCTCGCGTTCGAATTTCCGGTTCACCCGATCCAGGAAACAGGCAAGCGGCCGACCGCCGCTCTCGACCGCAATCTCGCCTATCTCGGCCTGGTCGAGATTCTCATGGGCTATTTCATCGACGGCGTGGTGCTGACGACCGGCTGCGATAAGACGACGCCTGCCTGCATCATGGCGGCGGCGACAGTTAACATTCCCTCCATCGTCCTCTCCGGCGGACCCATGCTCAACGGTTGGCATCATGGCGAGCGGACGGGCTCAGGCACAGTCGTCTGGCAGGCGCGCTCCGACCTTGCCGAGGGCAAGATCGACTATGAGCAGTTCATGGAGCTCGTAACCTCGTCCGCGCCGTCGGTCGGCCATTGCAACACCATGGGCACGGCCTCGACCATGAACGCGCTCGCCGAGGCGCTCGGCATGAGCCTGCCGGGCTGCGCAGCGATTCCTGGACCCTACCGCGAGCGCGGCCAGATCGCCTACGAGACGGGCAAGCGGATCGTCGACATGGTGTGGGAGGACCTGAAGCCCTCGGACATCCTCACCCGCGAGGCGTTCGAGAACACGATCGTCGTCAACAGCGCGATCGGCGGCTCGACCAACGCGCCGATCCATATCAACGCCATCGCTCGCCACATCGGCGTGCCGCTTTCGATCGACGACTGGGAGAAGGTCGGGCACAAGGTGCCGCTCCTGGTCAACATGCAGCCGGCCGGCAAATATCTGGGCGAGGAATTTCACCGCGCCGGCGGCGTTCCAGCGGTGGTGAACGAACTGATGAAGCGCAAGCTCATTCATGAGAAGGCGCTGACCGTCAACGGCAAGACGATGGGCGAGAATTGCGCCAGGCGTCCCTCGGACGATCCCGACGTCATCGCGCCGATCGACAAGCCGCTCAGGAAGGATGCGGGCTTCATCGTGCTTAAGGGCAACCTGTTCAACGACGCGATCATGAAGACGAGCGTCATTGACGACGAGTTCCGCGCCCGCTTTCTTTCGAACCCGAAGGATCCGGACGCTTTCGAGGGGCGGGCGATCGTGTTCGATGGGCCGGAGGACTACCACCACCGCATCGACGACCCGAAACTCAAGATCGACGAGCACAGCATCCTGTTCATTCGCGGAACGGGGCCGATCGGCTATCCGGGCGGTGCGGAAGTGGTCAACATGCAGCCGCCCGCGGCGCTCATCAAGAAGGGCGTTCACGCGCTGCCCTGCGTCGGCGACGGCCGGCAATCGGGCACTTCCGGCTCGCCCTCGATCCTCAACGCGTCCCCGGAGGCGGCGGCGGGCGGCGGGTTGGCGCTCATCAAGACTGGCGACCGGGTGCGCATCGACCTCAAGAAGCGCGCCGCCAACATCCTGATCTCGGAGGCCGAACTCAACGAGCGCCGCGCCGCGCTCGCCAAGCACGGCGGGTACCAATATCCCAAGAGCCAGACGCCCTGGCAGCAGATCCAGCGCGAGATGGTGGCTCAGTTCGACGAGGGCATGGTGCTGAAGCCCGCGGTCCGTTACCAGCGCCTGGCGCAGACCATGGGCGTGCCGCGCGATAATCATTGACGAGGGGCGCCTCGTTGTCATCGCTCCCGCCCGACACGATACGAGACAAAGGATGACGACAACGTTGGCGGCGGCCCAGCCGATCGGCCCCCTGGTCGACTCCCATCCCGGCAGGCGGCCGAAGCGGGTCACGCTCAAGGGCCGGCTGGTGACGCTTGCGCCCCTCGATGCGGACGCGCACGCCGAGGCGCTCTTTGAGGGCTCGAACGGCGACGCGGCCCGGGACAGGGTGTGGACTTATTTGTCCGACGGGCCCTATCGCAGCCTCGACGAGTTTCGCGCCAATATCGAGGACAAGGCCCGCTCCGCTGATCCGCTCTACTTCGCGGTGATCGACAATCGGTCCGGGCGCGCGGTCGGCTATCAGACGCTGATGCGCATCGACGCGCCCAATCGCGTCATCGAGGTCGGCAACGTCATGTACACGCCGGCGATGCAGCGCACCGCGGGCGCGACCGAGGCGCAATATCTGTTCGCGAGACACGTGTTCGACGAGCTCGGCTATCGCCGTTACGAATGGAAGTGCGACGCGCTCAACGCGCCTTCGCGCCGCGCCGCGGAACGCTTCGGGTTTGCGTTCGAGGGAATTTTCCGCCAGCACAGGATCGTCAAGGGCCGCAACCGCGACACGGCCTGGTTTGCGATGCTGGACAGCGAGTGGCCGGCGCGCAAGGCGGCATTCGAGCGCTGGCTCGAGCCGGACAATTTCGATGACGCGGGCCGCCAGAAGGCGAGGCTCTCTGAGTTCATGCAGAAGGGGACATGAGTGATGCCGACCATCGCGGAAAAGCGGGCGCGTTTCGCGGAGCTGCACGCCTCTCCCGGCTGC
>DATNBG010000022.1:0-4725 GCA_035572075.1 Roseiarcus sp.
GCTCGCGGCATCGGCTCAGTCCCGGGGAACGATTCCACCCGACCGGGAGTTTTGAACCCTGGTTGGGCGCTGGCTCGCGCGCCCATATCCG
Organism: Roseiarcus sp.; assembly: GCA_035572075.1. Classification (GTDB taxonomy): domain Bacteria; phylum Pseudomonadota; class Alphaproteobacteria; order Rhizobiales; family Beijerinckiaceae; genus Roseiarcus. Next base: position 92 of record DATNBG010000022.1, read on the forward strand.
CTCGACTCTCGACCACCCTCGCGAGAAAGGAGCGTTCGATGAATCCGCACGAACGTCCGGTTGTGACCGAGGCCAATGAGGAGGCCGTACGGGCGGGCTCGACGGGACATCATGTCCGCTATGTGCTCATCGCCAGTTGCGCCTTGGTCATTATCGCCTTCATCCTCATTGCGCTGCTCGTCAAGCCGTGAGCGTCGGCGGCGCAAACCGGCGGCCGGGCAGACTCGACGATCTGCGCCGCGAGGCCGCTTCCTGTCGCGCCTGCCCCTTGTGGAAAAATGCGACCCAGACCGTGTTCGGGGAAGGCCCGTCCGACGCGGAGATCATACTTGTCGGCGAGCAGCCCGGAGATAAGGAAGACCGCGAAGGCCGCCCGTTTGTCGGGCCGGCGGGCCTTTTGCTGGACCGGGCGCTGGCGGAAGCGGGCGTTGACCGCGGGCGCGTCTATGTGACGAACGCGGTCAAGCATTTCAAGTTCGAGCCGCGCGGCAAGCGGCGGCTGCACAAGCGCCCCAACGCCAGCGAAATCGAGATATGCCGGCGGTGGCTGTTTGAGGAAATCGAAGCCGTAAGGCCGCGACTCATTGTCGCCCTCGGAGCGACCGCCGCACAAAGCCTCACGGGCCGAGCGATCCCGATTGAGACCAATCGCGGCGCGCTCCTCGATGGGGCGAACGGACTCAAGGTCTTCATCACCACTCATCCGTCCGCTCTCTTGCGCCTGCAAGACCAAGAAGAGCGGCGTTCCGCCTATGCAGCTTTCGTCGACAATCTGCGTTCGGTCGAGCGATTGGCCAAGCTTTCGGCGGACCAGACGAAGGCCGGGCGCAATGTCTACGGCGGCCCGGCCTCGCGCTGATGCCTGACGGCGAGGATGACGAAAGCAGATGTTCGAACGGATAGCGCCGAAGCGTCAGTCGCTGACCTCGGTGTCCGGACGGTCGTCGCCGCGTTCCTCTTCCTCGCGCCATTGGCCGGAAGCGTCCTCGTATTCGATCGGCCCGCCCTGCCCTGGCGCGCGCTGCTCCTCGGCGGCTCGCGCGGCGGCGGCGTGGGCCGCCTCGCGGGTGGCGAAGGTCTCGGAAAAGACGTCGCCGACCTTATAGGCCCATCCGCCGTCATGCTCGACGACCGCGTAAGTGACATGGCTCATGGCGGAACCCTCCTCGCGCTGCGCGCCCGGCGCCGGATCAGCCGGGCCGAGCGCTCCATCTGGGGGCTTCCCCGCCATCTGGCAATCCCGCCGAGCCTGGCGGCGCGGTTCGGCGGCAGGTTTCGGCCCCGCGTCAGCCTCCGTTGCCCCGGGCGCGATTGAAGCAGATAGCTTCCCCGGCCCGAGGAGAGCAAAGGATCCAGACGGTCATCAAGGCCATGTTTGAACGCTTGAGGACGAGCTGGCAGGAAGCGCGCGGCGCAGAGCTCAAGCGCCAATTCGAGAATGCGCGCCTCCATGCCCGCGATCTCGGCGACGAACAGGCCGAGCGCTTCGGCCGCGGGTTGAATTTTCTGTTCAACGATTGGGTCGAACGGTTCGGGCCGGTCAGGGGCTGTGAGATTCGCGTCCGCAAGCACACGGTGAAAGAAATGAGAAAGGACGCGCGGCGCCGCTACGAGCACGACATCGGCGCCGCTTACGCGCTCGAATTTCTCTCCTATCATATCGAAGCGTCCTATCTGCCGGGCGAGGACGCCGCGTTTGTGTATGATCTGACCTCTCGCTATATCTCCCAGGCTGGCGATGCGGCTTAGAGGATGGCGAAAGAGCGGAACCTGGTTTTTCGCGGAAATGCGCGCGACCCTAAGCCGCACGCGAGCGGCGTCTTGACGCGACTGGCGTCGCTCGCGGCCCTGGCGGCATGGGCCGGCCTGGCTCAGCCGGCTTTGGCGCTCGACAAGGTGAGGTTCGGCGCCAACTGGCTCGCCGACCCCGAGGCGGGCGGCTTCTATCAGGCCGTGGCCGACGGAACATACGCGAAATACGGCCTCGACGTGACGATCGTTCCCGGCGGCCCCCAGGCGAACGGCGGCCTCCTGCTCCTGTTCGGCAAGCTCGACTTCTTCATGGGCGGCGACATGATCGGCAACCTGCTCGCCGCCGACGCCAAGCTTCCGCTCGTCGCGGTCGCCGCCGACTTCCAGAAGAGCCCGCAGATCTTCATGTCGCACCCCGGGCAGGGCCTCGACACCTGGCAAGAGCTGGTCAAGGCCAAGCCGGTTTATGTCGGCGCCGGCGCGATCAACACCTTCTACGCCTGGATGAGGCTGGTCTACGGCTTCAAGGACGAGGCCATCCGGCCCTACAGTTTCAACTCCGCCCCCTTCATCATGAACAAGAAGTCGATCCAGCAGGGCTACGTCACCGCCGAGCCGTTCGAAATCGAAAGGCAGGGCCATTTCAAGCCGAACGTGTTCCTGCTGTCCGACTACGGCTACGACACCTATGCGACCTTGATCGTGACCCGCGCGGAGATCATCGACAAGAACCCCGATCTCGTGCAGCGCTTCGTCGACGCTTCCGCAATCGGCTGGTATCACTATCTCTACGGCGACAATTCTCTGGGCAACGCGCTCATCAAGCGGGACAATCCCGACATCAGCGACGACCAGATCGCCTTCTCCATCGAGGAGATGAAGAGATACGGCATCGTCGATTCCGGCGATGCGCTGAAGCTCGGCATCGGCGCGATGACGGACGCGCGATGGAAGGCCTTCTTCGACAAGATGGTCGCAATCGGCATGGTGGGCAAGAGCACCGACTACAGACGCGCTTACACCTTGCAATTCGTCAACAAGGGGGTGGGGCTCGACCTCAGGCCGAAGTGAGGGCGCGACACCGGTTTTCGGCTAAAAAATCCTGCTAAACCGTTCACGTGGCGAGCAACGAAAACCTGCTCAGTCGGCGATCTTTTCCCAGAATCCCCGCCGGTTCTGGACGTTGGGAAAGACGAGCCGACCCTCGTAGAAGGTGAACGGTTGAGCGTTTGCGACACGCCCGTCGACGATGATGGTCAGGATATTGCCGTCGACCCGCCACGCGCCGGACACTGGCTCCGATTGAGACTCGGCCGTCACGACCCAGTCCGTCATCGTTCCGTCCTCACTCAGCACGAGATGCTCGTCGTGAGGTCCCGTATGCTGGATCGTCGTCTTGCGCCAATGTCCGACCAGCGCGTCGGGGTTCGCATCGTCCGCCAGCGCCGGACCCGCCGAACCAACCATCACGCCCGACATGAGGAGAACCGCCAAAAACGATGCTGAGATGCGGACCATTCGTCGCCCTCCCTTCGGTCCCGCTTCGCAAGTGGGCTGCACGACCCTCGCGCCATTGGATGGGCCGACATCCCTGTTAGATTCAAGGGCGCGGCGCTGAAATAGGTAGTTTCACCCAAGCGCTTGTTTTCGGGGGTTTGGCGAGCCCGAGCGTCCCGCCCTGATTTTTCGTGATTCCGAGCGGCGTCAGCGCCGCCGCGGCGAAATTCGGATAGATTGCCGCTTTCAAGTTGACGCTCCGTCATGTCGCGCGCCTTGATCATCCTCGGCCTCGCCATCGCGGCGGTTGGCGTGTTGTGGCCGTGGCTCTCGCGGCTCGGGCTCGGCCGCCTTCCGGGCGACATTTTCATTCACCGCGACGGCTTCACCTTCTACGCCCCGATCGCCACCGGCATTCTCGTGAGCGTGGTCCTCTCGCTCATCCTCTGGCTCATGTCGCGATGACGACATGCGCTTCCGCCGCAGGTCGCCGACAAGTCCAGTAATAAGGTAGAGTTTATTGACTAGGCTCTGCCCTCATGGTTCTCTCAGCGGGGAGGCCGCGATGATCGTCGGTCTCCCAACGGAGGCTTGCATGTCGAAAATCGTCGGAGAGGTTCTCGAGGCCAATCGGGCTTACGCGCAAAGCTTCGGAAAGAAGAGCGAGCTGGCGATGCCGCCAGCCCGGAGCTTCGCCATTGTCACCTGCATGGACGCGCGGCTCGATCCGGCGAAATACGCCGGCCTCGCTGAGGGCGACGCGCATGTCATCCGCAACGCCGGCGGCCGCGCCACCGAAGACGCGATCCGCTCGCTCATCATCTCGCACAAGCTGCTCGGCACCAACGAGTGGTTCGTCATCCACCACACCAATTGCGGGATGGAGGTCTTCTCCGACGAAGTCATGGCCGATCTCCTCGAGGACGACCTCGCGACGGCTTCATTCGACGGCAAGACATGGACGAACCCGCATCATCGCGGCGGCCACACGGCCGGCCATTTCATCAAGTGGCACACGATCAAGAACCAGGAGGCGAGCGTCGTGCAGGACGTGCGCAGGATCAGGGCGCATCCGCTCGTTCCCCGCAACATCCCGATCCACGGCTATATCTATGACGTCAAGACAGGTCGCCTGAACGAAGTCGCAGCGGCCACCGAAGCCGGCAAAGCCGCGGCTACTTAGCCTGGCGGACCGTTATGCGCGCTGCTCGTCAGAAGCGGCGGCGGCCGTCGCGTTCGCAACGAGCGTCCGTAACGTGATCGAATAGCGAAGGTGGTCGAGAACCGGGATGCTGTGCTCCCACTCCCTGCGGGCCGGGCCCGCGAGCAGATAGGCCGAGCGGGGCTCGGCCGTAAGCGACGCCCGGTCCCAGGTCTCGCCGCGC
>DATNBG010000023.1:0-7422 GCA_035572075.1 Roseiarcus sp.
CAGCCTCAAAACAAGTTCTCCCTGAAGAGCCGTGGAAGACGACCACGTTGATAGGCCGGATGTGGAAGCGCGGCGACGCGTGAAGCTTACCGGTACTAATCGCTCGTTCGGCTTGATTGCTCTCGTCGCCAAGGCGCGAGAAACTTCGTCGGTTCAAGCGCAAAGGGCGCTTTGAACAAAGAGCCGCGCGTCAGCGCGCGCGGGCGTTCGCCCTTGCGCACCCTTCGGGTGCGGATAGGCGCAACCCCAGACGACACCGAAAACTCCAGTTTTGCTTCACCCGTTCTTCGCCGGCCTGGTGGCTTTTGCAAGGTGACAAGACCCGATCCCATCCCGAACTCGGCCGTCAAACGCCTTAGCGCCAATGGTACTCTGTCTTAAGACATGGGAGAGTAGGTCGTCGCCAGGCCTGCCAAGAACGGAAAGCTTCCTCTTCATCGATCGGCCGGCGTCCGATCCCCGGCCGGCCATCGCCCTTTGACGCGGGGTGGAGCAGTCCGGTAGCTCGTCAGGCTCATAACCTGAAGGCCGCAGGTTCAAATCCTGCCCCCGCAACCAACTTTATTTGCGAGAGCGAAGCTCCGGCCCCAAAGCCGGAGCTTTTTCGCTTGCGGGCTCGGAGGCGGATTGCCGCCAACTCGCGTCGTGGACCGCGCAACGGCTGCCGAATAAAGGAGAGGCTTGAGGTTTTAACTGGCCGTCCCTTGCTCCGGGGCCGGGAAGGTCGATGCGGAAGCGGCCTGGCGCCTGAAGCTGAACGCGTTTGCCCTCTCATGCACGCCAATCGACGAGTCATCGCGATCCTGCTTCTGGCCGCCCCCGCCGCGCTTCCGTTCGTCGAGCCCGCCAGCGCCGGGGATGTCGCGCCAATCGTCTTGCCGGACCGGATCGACGACGTCGCCTCGATCAAGCCAGACCCCTATCCCGATTTCGACAATTTCGCCTGGCGCGCCTTCATCGCGCTCAACTGGCCCTCGCTCACCGATCCCGCCCATCGCGGCGTTCCCGACCGCGCCAAGGCGCTCGGCGACAAAGGCCCCCGTGTCTGGGAAACGTTCAAGGCCCGTTATGAACTGTTCCAGACCGCGCCTGACGGGCGCCCGGTCGCGCCCCAACCTTGGGCGACCTACGAAGCGCTGAACCCTTGCGGCGCGGGCGCCGACAACCGGACGAAGACGCTGGCGAGCTTCGAGCCGTTCATGGATTTCAATCAGGCCTCCTTCATGGCCGGCGTCGGCGCCAGTCCGCTGGTGGCGCAGAATCGCACGTACACGCGTTACGAGGCGCGCCTCAACGAACCCGAATATTCGGCGCTCGCGAAGAGCGGCTGGAGCCTCGGCCAGAACCTGCCCGATCCGGCTCGCCCCGCGGAATTGCCGGCAGGGTCGATCGCGGTCAAGGCCGCCTGGCGGCTGCTCACTGCGGCCGACACGCCGGCGATCAGGGCGCGCTACTACGTCGAGAACGCCAATGTCGTCGACGTCGCCAGGCCGCTCGCGGCCGGTCACGTCGTCTGTTCGAGACGCGACGTCGCGCTGGTCGGCCTGCACATCATGATCCGGACGAAAGACCGGCCGCAAGGCGTCTGGAGCACGTTCGAGCAGGTCGACAACGTGCCGCCGGCCGGCGCGGGCGAGGCGCGCGAGCCCGACGCCAAAGACGCGGGCGCGCCCTATTCCTATTTCGACGCGTCGAAACCCAATCTCGGCCTTTGGCCGGTCTTCGGGACGGCGGACACCCTTCCCGTCAGCATCGATCACCCGCCCAAGATCGACCCGCGGCCGATGCAGGTCGTCCGCCGGCATCCGATCCATGCCTCGACCATGGCGCTGAACCGGGCCTACTGGGCGCTGCCCGGAATCAAGGGAACGGTTTGGGAGCATTACATGCTGGTCGCCAGCCAGTGGCCGACGATTCCCCAGCCGGTGAGCCCGCGGAACGACGGCGGCTACTTCCCTGGCCAGCCTCTCGCCGCCGACGCGCCGCGCGAGAATTATCAGGCGGCGGACGCGCCCAAGGAGAACCTGGCCAACACGACGATGGAGACGTACTTCCAGGATCCCCCGTCGAGTTGCATGGCCTGCCACCAGAGCGTCTCCAACGCGCTCGGGCGCGACTTCGTCGGCCTCCTCGCCAGTTTTCGCTAGAAGGCGCGCGGCGCCGGGCCGCCGCCACCCAGCCCGGCGGCGGCGTCGCAAAACTGTCATCGAACTGTCGTAACAGCCTCAAGCGGGGGCCTTAGAAGTGCGGGCGCGTTCCTCTCGCCCCTTGGCGTGAGCGCAAAGCCGTATTCCCCCACCGCTCGAGAGGCGTCAATGCAGCTCAGTCAATTCGTTAAATTCGTCTGTATCGCGGCGCTCGCCGTTGGCGGCGCGTTTGTCACGCTCGCGCGGGCCGCGGACATTTCCGGCGCGGGCGCGACATTCCCGTATCCGCTTTACGCGAAGTGGGCGGATGCCTACAAGAAGGACACCGGTATCGGGCTGAACTACCAGTCAATCGGTTCGGGCGGCGGCATCAAGCAGATCCAAGCGAGAACGGTCACCTTCGGCGCCTCGGACATGCCGCTCGAGCCGAAGGAGCTCGCCAAGGCCGGTTTGGTTCAGTTCCCAACCGTCGTTGGCGGCGACGTGCCGGTCGTCAATCTCCCCGGCGTCAAGCCCGGTGACCTTGTACTCGACGGACCGACCCTGGCGAATATTTTCCTCGGCAAGATCACCAAGTGGGACGATCCGGCGATCCAGAAATTGAACCCGAATCTCAAGCTTCCATCGACCGCGATCGTTATCGTGCATCGTTCGGATGGGTCGGGAACCACCTTCATCTTCACCAATTATCTGTCCAAGGTGAGCTCCGATTGGAGCGACAACGTCGGCGCGAGCACGAGTGTCGAATGGCCTGCCGGCATAGGCGCCAAGGGCAACGAGGGCGTCGCCAACAACGTGATCCAGACGAAGGGCGCCATCGGCTACGTCGAATACGCCTACGCCAAAGAAAACAAGATGACGTACGTGAAGATGATCAACCATGACGGCAAGGCTGTTTCGCCGGACGCTGCGGCGTTCCAAGCCGCGGCGGCGCATGCCGACTGGGCGCACTCGGATAGCTATTATGTCATTCTCACCAATCAGCCGGGGCCGGACACCTGGCCGATCGCCGGAGCGACGTTCATCCTAGTGCCCAAGCAACCGCCGAATGTCGACAACGCGACGGCAGCGCTCAAATTCTTCGACTGGGCCTACGCTCAGGGCGGAAAGATGGCGGAAGACCTCGACTACGTGCCGCTGCCCGCTGCTGTCGTCGATCAAATCAAGGCGACTTGGGCCGCGCAGATCAAGAGCCCCGACGGGAAGCCAGTCTATGCGGCGGCGAAGTAATCCGCTCGTCGGTCAATTGGGGCGCCCGCGGACGCCCCAATTTGTATTCGCGGAGCCAATTCAGCAGCGCCTGAAGCGCGAACCTGAGAGTCGGTGAATGGCTGAAATCGCCATCCGGGGAGGAACGACGCACCCCCACTCAGTCGCGCGCGCAGCGAGAATAAGGAGGCTTGCCCTCAGCGACGCGTTTTTTCGCCGGCTGACCCAAGCCGCGGCGATCATCGTTCTCTTGATCCTCGGGGGGGTCATCCTGTCGCTGATCGACGGGTCGCTGCCCGCCTTTCAGAAGTTCGGCGTTGCCTTCTTCGTCAATCAGGTCTGGAACCCCGTCACCAAGAAGTTCGGCGCGCTCGCCCCGATTTACGGAACGGTTGTAACATCGGCCATCGCCATGCTGATCGCAGTGCCGCTGGGCATTGGAATCGCCGTCTTTTTGACCGAGCTGTGCCCGCCGGCGCTGCGTCGTCCGATCGGCATCGCAATCGAGCTCCTGGCGGGTATACCAAGCATCATCTACGGGATTTGGGGCCTGTTCATCTTCGCGCCGTTTCTCCAGCAATACGCGCAGCCCACGATCATCGCAGCCTTTGGAAACGTGCCGGTGCTTTCGTCGCTGTTTGCTGGACCGCCTTACGGCATCGGCATGCTCACGGCCTCGCTCATTCTTGCGATCATGGTCCTGCCGTTTGTCGCTTCCATTTCTCGCGACGTTTTCGGCGCAGTGCCGCCCATGCTGAAGGAGTCAGCCTATGGAATTGGCTGCACCACCTGGGAGGTCGTCAGAAATGTGGTGATTCCATTCGCCCGCGTCGGCGTCATTGGCGGCGTGATGCTCGGACTCGGGCGGGCGCTCGGCGAGACCATGGCCGTGACTTTCGTGATCGGCAACGCGCACAAGATTTCGCCTTCACTGTTCGCGCCCGGAACCACGATCTCGGCTACGATCGCCAACGAGTTCACCGAGGCGGTGGGTGATCTCTACACGTCGGCGCTGATCGCCCTGGGGTTGATCCTGTTCATGATCACCTTCGTCGTCCTGGCGATCGCGAGGATCATGCTGATGCGGCTTGAAGCCCAGGCCGGGAGATAGGACCATGGCCGCGGGAACGATCTCGCCGTTCTATCCCGCTCGGCGATTGAGAAACAAGATTTGGATGAGCCTCAGCGTTGTGGCCGCCGCCATCGGCCTGATCGGGCTGTTCATGATTATCGTTGTGCTGTTCTGGCAGGGTTTTTCTGGTCTGTCGCCCGCTGTCTTCACCCAGATGACGCCGCCGCCGGGCAGTTCAGGCGGGCTCCTGAACGCCATTGTCGGCAGTCTGATCTTGACGGTGGTCGGCGTCCTGGTCGGCGCCCCGCTCGGGCTGTTGGCGGGCACCTATCTGGCGGAATACGGACGCCATACGAGGCTCGCCTCGGTCGTACGATTCATCAATGACATTCTGCTCAGCGCTCCGTCGATCGTCATCGGGCTTTTCATTTATGAGGTTGTGGTAGTTCCGATGGGCCACTTTTCGGCGATCGCCGGATGCCTCGCATTGGCGGTTCTGGTCGTGCCGGTGGTGCTGCGCACGACCGAGGATATGCTGAACCTGGTCCCCAACACACTGCGGGAGGCCGGGGCGGCGCTAGGCATGCCGCGTTCCCTGGTGATCAGGCGGATTTCCTATCGCGCAGCGAAGGCTGGTCTGGTGACCGGCGTCCTGCTCGCTGTCGCCCGGATCAGCGGCGAGACTGCGCCCCTGCTGTTCACCGCGCTCAACAACCAGTTCTGGAGCACCAGTCTCACGCAGCCGATCTCGAGCCTGCCGGTCGTGATCTTCCAGTTCGCATTGAGCCCCTACAAGGAGTGGCAGCAGCTTGCCTGGACCGGGGCACTGATCATCACGCTCGCGGTTCTCGCGCTCAGCATCTTCGCGCGCGCGCTCGCCGCGAGGGGAGCGCACCAATGAACACGGCGGTTAACTTCAATCAATCCGCTGCGAACAGCAAGGTCCTCGTGCGCGGCCTCGACTTCTACTATGGCGCGACGCGCGCGCTCAAAGATGTTTCCTTGAGCCTGTATGACGGCGAGGTGACGGCGTTCATCGGCCCCTCGGGCTGTGGGAAGTCGACGCTTCTGCGGGTGCTCAACCGCATGTACGACCTCTATCCCGGCCAGCGCGCCGAGGGCGAGGTCTTGCTCGACGGGGAGAACATCCTTGCGCCTGACCTCGACCTCAATCTCCTGCGTTCGCGCGTCGGCATGGTGTTCCAGAAGCCGACGCCGTTTCCGATGACGATCTATGAGAACATCGCTTTTGGCGTTCGCCTCTATGAGAAACTGTCGAAGTCGGAGATGGATCAGCGCGTCGAATCCGCGCTTCGCAGGGCCGCGCTCTGGACCGAGGTGAAGGACAAGCTGAAAGCCAGCGGTCTCAGCCTTTCAGGCGGCCAACAGCAACGCCTGTGCATCGCCCGCACCGTGGCGATCAAGCCCGAGGTGATCTTGCTTGACGAGCCTGCGTCCGCTCTCGACCCGATCTCGACCGCCAAGATCGAGGAGCTCATCGACGAATTGTCCGGCGATTACACCATCGCCATCGTCACTCACAACATGCAGCAGGCCGCGCGCGTCTCGCGCTACACCGCCTTCATGTATCTTGGCGAGATGGTGGAGTTCGACGAGACGGACAGGATCTTCACCTCGCCGCGCGACAAGCGCGCGCAGGACTACGTCACCGGCCGCTTCGGCTAAAGGAGGCGCCCCGTGGCGGACCAGCATACCGTCAGAGCCTACGACAAGGATCTCGACCTCCTCGAGCGCCGGATCGCCGAGATGGGCGGCTTGGCCGAGAAAATGGTGATCGACGCGGTGGACGCGCTGAGCTCCGGCGACACCGTTCTTGCCCATCAGGTGGTGGAGACCGATCCGCGGCTCGACCTTTTGCAGCGCGAGATCGAGGAGCAGGCGATCCTGACCATCGCGCGCCGGCAGCCGGTGGCGATCGACCTGCGCGAGATCATCGGCGCGATCCGGGTCGCGGGCGATCTCGAGCGGGTCGGGGATCTCGCCAAGAACATCGCCAAGCGCTCGCTCAAGATCGGCGTCGAAACACGCGCGCCCCGCGCGATCGTCGGCATCAAGCACATGAACGATTTCGCGACCGAGCTGCTGAAGGACGTGCTCGACGCCTTCGCCCAGCGGGACGTCGAGCGGGCGCGCGACGTGTGGGAGCGCGACGCCGAGCTCGACGCGCTGGAAGACTCGGTCTTTCGCGACCTGCTTACCCATATGATGGAGGATCCGCGCAACATCACCTTCTGCGCGCATCTTCTGTTCTGCTCGAAGAATATCGAGCGGATCGGCGATCACGCCACCAACATCGCCGAGACCGTGTTCTACCTGGTGACCGGCTCGAACCTGCCGACCGACCGGCCGCACGGCCGGCAGGAGACGGACATCGAGACCGACACGAGAGGGGAGTTCCGATGAACCAGGCGAGAAGGGACATCGCCCGGCCGGGGACCGCCTCCGCGCCGCGCATCCTCATTGTCGAGGACGAATCCGATCTGTCTGTGCTGCTCGGCTACAACCTCGAGGCGGAAGGATACATGGTCGAGAACGTGGAGCGCGGCGACGAGGCCGAGTTGCGCCTCGCCGAGAGCGAGCCGGACCTCGTGATCCTCGACTGGATGCTGCCTGGCGTCTCCGGCCTCGAAATCTGCCGTCGGCTTCGGGCGCGGGAATCGACCCGCACGCTGCCGGTCATCATGGTCACCGCGCGGGGCGAGGAAGCCGAGCGGGTGCGCGGCCTTTCGGCCGGCGCGGACGACTATGTGGTCAAGCCCTTCTCGGTGCCCGAACTGCTGGCGCGCGTGCGCGCGCTGCTCCGGCGCAGCCGGCCCGAGCGGATCGCCGAGCGTCTCAACGCCGGCGATCTCGATCTCGACCGGGAGAGGCGGCGGGTCCGCCGCGGCGCGCGCGAGGTCCACCTCGGTCCGACGGAATTCCGGCTGCTCGAATATCTTCTGGAAAAGCCCGGCCGGGTGTTCTCGCGCGCGC
>DATNBG010000024.1:0-5429 GCA_035572075.1 Roseiarcus sp.
GCGTCCGGGTCAATATCGTCGACACGCCGGGCCACGCCGATTTCGGCGGCGAGGTCGAGCGCATTCTCTCGATGGTGGACGGCGCGATCGTGCTGGTCGACGCCGCCGAGGGGCCGATGCCGCAGACCAAGTTCGTGGTCGGCAAGGCGCTGAAGATCGGGCTCAAGCCCATCGTCTGCGTCAACAAGGTCGACAAGGCCGACGCGCGCCCTTCCGAGGTGGTCAACGAAGTGTTCGATCTCTTCGCAGCGCTCGACGCCACCGACGAGCAGCTCGACTTTCCGATCCTGTACGGCTCGGCCAAGCAGGGCTGGATGGCGCTCGCCCCCGAGGGGCCGAAGGACAACATGGCGCCTTTGTTCGACCTCGTGCTCAAGCATGTCGAGGCGCCGAAGGTCGGCGCCGGCGGCTTCCGCATGCTCGGCACCCTGCTCGAGGCCAATCCTTATCTCGGGCGCATCATCACGGGGCGCGTCTTCTCCGGCTCGATCAAGACCAACGCGCCGGTCAAGGTGCTCGACCGGCATGGCGACATGGTCGAGCAGGGCCGGGTCACGCGGATCCTCGCGTTTCGGGGCATCGAGCGCGCCCCGATCGACGAAGCGGTCGCGGGCGACATCGTCGCCATCGCTGGGCTGGAGAAGTTCAACGTCGCCGACACTTTGTGCAGCCCGGAGGAGGTCGAGCCGCTGCACGCCCAGCCGATCGACCCGCCGACGCTGTCTATGACCTTCTCCGTCAACGACAGCCCGCTCGCGGGGACCGAGGGCGACAAGGTGACGAGCCGGGTCATCCGCGACCGCCTGTTCAAGGAAGCCGAGGGCAATGTCGCGCTGAAAGTGGAGCAGGCGCCCAATTCCGACGCCTATGTGGTCTCGGGGCGGGGCGAATTGCAGCTCGCGATCCTGATCGAGACCATGCGCCGCGAGGGCTTCGAACTCAGCGTCTCGCGGCCGAAGGTGCTGTTCCGGCGCAGCGACGATGGCGAAATCCTCGAGCCGATCGAGGAGGTTGTGATCGACGTCGACGAGGAGCATTCGGGCGTCGTGGTGCAGAAGATGAGCGAGCGCAAGGGCGAGATGGTGGAAATGCGCCCCTCCGGCGGCGGGCGCCTGCGCCTCGTCTTCCTTGCGCCCACCCGCGGCCTCATCGGCTATCTCGGCGAACTGATGACCGATACGCGCGGCACGGCGGTGATGAACCGCCTCTTCCACAACTGGGGCCGCTGGAAGGGCGAGATCGCGGGGCGGCGCAACGGCGTGCTCATCGCGAGCGAGGCGGGCGAAGCGGTCGCCTATGCGATGTGGAATCTCGAGGACCGCGGGCCGATGATGATCGAGCCGGGGGCCAAGGTCTATCAGGGCATGATCGTCGGCCAGCACACGCGCTTGAACGACCTCGAGGTCAACGTGCTCAAAGGCAAGAAGCTCACCAACATCCGCACCCATTCCAAGGACGAGGCGGTGCGGCTCACCCCGCCGATCCAAATGACGCTCGAGAAGGCGCTCGCCTATATCGAGGACGACGAATTGGTCGAGGTGACGCCGAAATCGATCCGCCTGCGCAAGGCCCTGCTCGACCCCAACGACCGCAAGCGCGCCGAGCGCGCGAGGGCGGCGGAGGGCGCGGCTTAGACGTTGCAATTCCACCCGCCCCTTGGACCGCGTCCACCGCGCTCGACCCACGCGCGGCTGCAAGCCCCGTCGGCTTTTTGAGTGCGGCGCGATCGTGTTAATGCGGCTCCGCGCGGCGGAGGGACTGGAGTGCGCAAAGTCATCTGGACGTGCTGGTTTCAAGGCCAGACGAACGCGCCGGAACTCGCGCGCAAGTGCTTGCTGAGCTGGAAGGACAAAAATCCGGGCTGGGACTTTCGTTGTCTCGATGCCCGGACGGCGCTCCGCTACGCGCCGTTTCTGGCCAATTTCGATCTGAACTCGCGCACGGTCACCGCCGCGTCTCTCTCGGACATTCTGCGCATCTCGCTCCTGCATGAATTCGGCGGCGTCTGGGCGGATGCGACCGTCTTTTGCAATCGGCCCATCGACGACTGGCTGCCGCCGCTGTTCGGCGAGGGTTTCTTCGCCTTCGACCGGCCAACTCCGGATCGAATGCTTTCAAGCTGGTTTCTGGCGGCTGAACCGGGATGCCCGGCGATCGCCGAATGGGCGCGAGCCGTGTACGACTATTGGTCGGCTCGCGAGACGGCGGACGACTATTTCTGGTTTCACCGGCTGTTTCAGGGCGTTTGCGAGAGCAACCTCAGGGTCGCGCGGCTCTGGGAGCGCGTTCCCAAAATCTCGGCTGACGGGCCTCACCATATCCAGGGGCTCGGCATGCTCAGCGACGCCGCCCAGACGGAGGCGGCGGTGGACTGGTCGACGCCATGCTTCAAGCTGACCCATCGCTACGACCACGCGGCGGCGGGACCGGATTGCCTGCTCAGGCGCCTGATCGGCCCCAGCGACGCCCCGCCGCGAGACGAGGAGCGGCAAGGATCAGAGGCGCCGGCGGGAGACACTCCGGCGCTTGCTTCGCTCAGCGTCTCGACCGAGAACCTCGGCGACCATATCCAGGCTCAGGCGGGGCTCGAACTCCTGGCGCGCTTCGGCCTTTCGCCGCGGATTTTTCTCGACCGCGATTTCGAACTGAGAAGCGCCCCCGGACTCGACTCGGAACGCAGCCACCCGATCCTGCTCAACGGCTGGTTCAAGCGCGACAGCCCGGAATGGCCGCCTCATCCCGGGCTCGAACCGATCTTCCTCGGGTTCCATATCCGGCTGTTTCAGTCCCCCTCGCTCATGTCCGAGGAAAGCCTCGCCTATTACCGGGCGCATCGGCCGATCGGCTGCCGGGATCGGCACACTGCGCAACTGCTGAGCGCCAATGGCGTCGAGGCTTATGAAAGCCATTGCCTGACCTTGACCTTTCCGCGCCGGGTGAGGGCCGCCTCGCAGAGCGAGGTCTTCGTGGTCTCGCGCGATGAGCGGCTGTCGCAAGCGCTCCCGGCGCCGCTCGGTCCCTTCACATCCATCCTGCACTATACCGGCGATACGGATTTCGCGCGCAACCTGGCGCGCGCCAGGAAACTTCTGGGGGCCTACAGGGATCGGGCCCGGCTGATCGTCACCTCGCTGCTTCATTGCGCGATGCCAGCGCTGGCGATGGGGATTCCGGTGGTGATGTTCTATCCCCTGAATTCGCCGGAGGGCCACGCATCCGACCGGGAGCGATTCTCATCGCTTGAGCGCCTGTTGCGCATCTGGCGCTTCGATGAGATGGACAAGGTCGACTGGTCGCCGGTTCCTCCCGACATTGGAGCGATCAAGCTCGCTCTGATCGACGACCTCGCGGCCCGGCTCGAAACCATGGGCCTCGGCAGGGCTCGAAAACTGGGACCGATCGCCGAGGCCTCGGCCCTGCCAGCGCCCTAAAGGGATGGGAAGGAAATGACCTCGAACGGAACGCTTGGCGGTCCTGACGAAGACGGCGCGCCGCCATGGGGGGACCGGAAAAGCTATCAATCTTCCTGGGACGCGCGAGCGGAGGCGGCCGCGCGAATGGCGCCCGACAATGTCTCGATCCTGGAGATCGGGGTCGGCGCGGGCGCGTTCCGGGCCCTCGTTTCCCGTCGATGCCGCTATCTCGGCGCCGATCTTTCTCCGCTCGACCCCGAGACGTTACCGCTCGATCTCGATCTCGATCCGCTGCCGCCGGGAACGTTCGACGTCGTGGTCATGCTCGGCGTGCTGGAATATCTCCGCGCTCCCGATCAGGCGCTACGGAAGGCGCGCGCATCGGGACGGCGCGCGCTTTTTAGCTACTGTTGTCTGAAGGCGGGCGCCGACCGCGCGCGGATCGTGCGGAAACGGCGCGAACGCCGCTGGATCAACGACTGGACGCGCGATGAGCTGATCGCCGACGCCGAGCGCGCGGGATGGCGCCTGGCGCGGGAAGAGCCATTCAATGAAGAGGACGATTTCTATCAGGCCATCTTCATGGCCGAGCCGTCGGCGGACAAATGAGAGGGGGAAGGCTCGGAGCCGACCAAGAGCCATTTTGACGACGCAGGCGAGGAAAAGGCCGTGGCGCACGAAGAATTGATTCAATCGATCATCGCGAAACGGCTGACCTATCTGCCTCCCGCGAGGCTGCAGAGCTTGCTGGACAGCGCCGAGACGGTCAAGGAATCGAAAGTTCCGGGAGATTTCGCCGAATTTGGCGTCGCCCTCGGCGGGTCCGGGATATGCCTTGCGAAAAGTCTGGACAAGGGACGCCGGTACATCGGGTTCGATCTGTTCGGGACCATCCCGCCGCCCACCGAGCGAGACGGCGCTCGCCCCCATGAGCGTTACGAAACGATCGCATCCGGCAAGTCCGCGGGCATCGGCGGCGACGCCTATTATGGCTACATCCCCAATTTGTACGAGGTCGTGCGCAGCAATTTCGCCTCTTTCGGGTGTCCGGTCGACGACCGGCGCGTCAGGCTGGTGAAAGGCTTGTTCGAGGAAACCCTGCCGAAAAACGGCGATGTGAAGATCGCTCTCGCGCATATCGATTGCGACTGGTTCGATCCGGTGACGATGTGCCTCGAATATGTCTGGCCGAGACTTTCAGGCGGCGGCATCGTCATCCTCGACGATTACAACGATTGGGACGGCTGCAGGAAAGCAACCGACCAGTTTCTTTCCAGGAGCGCGGGCTTCGAGGTGATGACGCTGCAACCTCACGCGGTGGTCAAAAAGAAGCCCGCCGAGCGGAAACGGCAAGGCGGCTTCTTCCGCGGCTTGAGGCTCATCCTGTCAAGTTAAATCGGAACGCCCGCGGCGGAAGCAGACGGTTGCGCCGCTCGTGACAGCGCGTTCTTGCGCTCAGTGCGCCGGCTTTGATTGCACGCCCCTCGGGTGGCGGCAGGTGGACGCTGACGCCCGTTCTGTGACAGTCTGAGCGCGCCGGAGGAGCGGGTGCGCATCCATCACCTCAACTGCGGGACCTTGTGTCCGCGCGGCGGGAGACTGCTCGGCGGCGCGGGTTCTCCGCTGTCGCCCGCGCCGATGTGTTGCCACTGTCTCCTGATCGAGGGCGAAGACGGGCTCGTCCTGGTCGACACCGGGCTCGGGGTCGAGGACGTCACCGAACCCCGGCGGCTCGGTTTCCTGTTCAACGCGATCGTCCGGCCGCGGCTCGAGATCGCCGAGACGGCGCTGAGGCAGGTCGCCGACCTCGGCTTCCGTCCGAGCGACGTCCGCCACATCGTGCCCACCCATCTCGATCTCGACCATGCGGGAGGGATCGGCGATTTCCCGGGCGCGGCAGTGCATGTTTTCGCAGCCGAGCTTCGCGCCGCCTCGACCCCGCGAGCTTGAGCGAGCGCGGCCGCTACCGCAGAGCCCAGATCGCGGCCGTCAGGAAATGGGCGCCGATCGAGGAGG
>DATNBG010000025.1:0-8497 GCA_035572075.1 Roseiarcus sp.
GCGGCTGGTGAGGAGCCCGGTGTTCTCGGCCGCCGACCAGCTGAAAGCGCTCGACGCCATTCTCGCCCGCGCCGGCATCGATGGAATCGCCGCCAACTTCATCCGGCTGGCCGCGTCGAAGCGGCGCCTGTTCCTCATCCGCGAAATGATCGCGGACTATCGCAAGCTCGACGACGCCGCGCGGGGCGTGACCCGGGCGGAAGTCACCAGCGCCGCCGCCCTGACCGGCGCCAATGTCGAGGCGCTCAAGGATTCGCTCCGCGCCGCGTCCGGCGGCCGGGAGGTCGATCTCGACATGAAGGTCGATCCCTCGATCGTCGGCGGCTTGATCGTCAAACTCGGGTCGCGCATGATCGACGGCTCGCTCAGGACAAAACTCAACGCAATTCGCCTTGCCATGAAAGAGGTCGGCTGATGGACATCCGGGCCGCGGAAATTTCCTCGATCCTCAAGACGCAGATCGCCAATTTCGGCGCCGAAGCGCAGGTGAGCGAGGTCGGCCAGGTCTTGAGCGTCGGCGACGGCATCGCGCGCGCCTATGGTCTGGACAAGGTCCAGGCCGGCGAAATGGTCGAATTCGAGAACGGCACCCGCGGCATGGCGCTCAACCTCGAAAGCGACAACGTCGGCATCGTCATTTTCGGCGCCGACCGCGAGATCAAGGAAGGCCAGACGGTCAAGCGCACCGGGGCGATCGTCGACGTGCCGATCGGCAAGGAGCTTCTCGGCCGCGTCGTCGACGCGCTCGGCAATCCGATCGACGGCAAGGGCCCGATCAACGCCGCCAAGCGCGCCCGCGTCGATGTCAAGGCGCCGGGCATCATTCCGCGCAAGTCGGTGAGCGAGCCGATGGCGACGGGCCTGAAGGCGATCGACGCCATGATCCCCATCGGGCGAGGCCAGCGCGAGCTCATCATCGGCGACCGCCAGACCGGCAAGACCGCGATCGCTCTCGACACCATCCTCAACCAGAAGCCGCTGAATGAGAGCGGCGACGAGTCGAGGAAACTCTATTGCGTCTATGTCGCGGTCGGACAGAAGCGTTCGACAGTCGCCCAGTTCGCCAAGGTTCTCGAGGAGCACGGCGCGCTCGACTACTCGATCATCGTGGCCGCCACCGCTTCCGACCCGGCGCCGATGCAGTTCCTGGCGCCGTTTTCCGGCTGCGCGATGGGCGAGTTCTTCCGCGACAACGGCATGCACGCGGTCATTGTCTACGACGACCTCTCCAAGCAGGCGGTCGCCTATCGCCAGATGTCGCTCCTGCTCAGGCGCCCGCCAGGCCGCGAGGCCTATCCGGGCGACGTGTTCTATCTCCACTCGCGTCTGCTCGAGCGCGCCGCCAAGTTCAACAAGGACAACGGCTCGGGCTCGCTGACCGCGCTTCCGATCATCGAAACCCAGGCCAACGACGTCTCGGCCTATATCCCGACCAACGTCATCTCGATCACCGACGGGCAGATCTTCCTCGAGACGGACCTGTTCTATCAGGGCGTCCGGCCCGCGGTGAATGTCGGCCTTTCGGTGTCGCGGGTCGGCTCGGCGGCGCAGACCAAGGCGACCAAGAAGGTCGCCGGCAAGATCAAAGGCGAGCTCGCGCAATACCGCGAAATGGCGGCCTTCGCGCAGTTCGGCTCCGATCTCGACGCCGTCACCCAGCGCCTGCTCAATCGCGGCGCGCGCCTGACCGAGCTTCTCAAGCAGCCGCAGTTCTCGCCGCTCAAGATGGAGGAGCAGGTCTGCGTCATCTACGCCGGTGTCAATGGCTATCTCGACAAGCTGCCGATCGACAAGGTTCGGCCGTTCGAGGACGGGCTGCTCAGTTTCTTAAGGGCGAAGAACCCAGACATCCTGGAGGCGATCCGCTCGTCGGGCGATCTTACGAACGACGTCGAAGCCAAGCTCAAGTCCGCGGTCGAAGCTTACGCCGCGACCTTCGCGTGAAGATGCGCCAGACCCCCACCCAAAGTCTTGAAGCGGGCGCGCGTGGAGGCGCTGAGCGATGCCGTCGCTGAAAGACCTGAGAAACCGGATCGCCTCGGTCAAATCGACGCAGAAGATCACCAGGGCGATGCAGATGGTGGCCGTCTCAAAGCTGCGCCGGGCGCAGGCGGCGGTCGAATCGGCGCGCCCCTATGCGGAGCAGGTCGAAACCGTGTTGGCCAATCTGGCCGGCGCCGCGACCGACGGCCAGGGCCCGCGCCTCCTGGTCGGCAGCGGGGCCGATCAAACGCATCTCCTCCTTGTGTGCACCGGCGAGCGGGGCTTATGCGGCGCGTTCAACACCGCGATTGTGAGACTCGCGCGCGAGAAGGCGACCGCGCTTGCTGCTGAGGGCAAGACGGTCAAGATCCTGTGCGTCGGCAAGAAGGGCTTCGATCAGCTGCGCCGCACCCATGAGAAACAGATCCTGGAAATGATCGACCTGCGCGCCGTGCGCACGATCGCCTACGGGACCGCCAAGCCGATTGCCGACAAGGTGATCGAGCTGTTCGAGAACGGCGAGTTCGACGTGTGCACTCTCTTCTACTCGCGCTTCAAGTCGGTCATTTCGCAGATCCCCACCGCCCAGCAGCTCATACCCCCCGAGCTCGGCGCGAAGGACGAGAACGCGCCTGCCTACGAGTATGAGCCGGACGAGGGCGAAATCCTCGCCCAATTGCTGCCGCGCGCGGTTGCGGTGCGCATCTATCGCGCCCTGCTCGAGAACCAGGCCTCGTTCTTCGGCGCGCAGATGACCGCGATGGACAATGCGACGCGCAACGCAGGCGACATGGTGAAGCGATACACGCTCCGCTACAACCGCACCCGGCAGGCGATGATCACCAAGGAACTGATCGAGATCATTTCCGGCGCCGAGGCGCTCTGACCGGACTTAGCGCTTCCGCAGCGCAAGAGAATTAAGAGGACGAAGACCAATGGCCAATATCGCGAACGCCACCGGCCGCATCTCCCAGGTGATTGGCGCCGTCGTTGACGTGAAGTTCGACAGCAACGTGAATCTGCCACCCATTCTCAACGCGCTCGAGACGGACAACAACGGCCATCGCTTGATCCTCGAGGTCGCCCAGCAGCTCGGCGAAGACACGGTGCGCTGCATCGCGATGGATATTTCTGAGGGCCTCGTGCGCGGCCAGGAGGTCACCGACACCGGCGGGCCGATCTCCGTGCCGGTGGGTGAAGGCACGCTCGGCCGCATCATGAACGTGATCGGCGAGCCGGTCGACGAAGCCGGTCCAATCAAGATGGAGACTCGCCGCGCGATTCATCAGCCGACGCCTTCCTATGTCGAGCAATCGACAGAAGCCCAGATCCTTGTCACCGGCATCAAGGTGGTCGACCTGCTCGCGCCTTACGCCAAGGGCGGCAAGATCGGCCTCTTCGGCGGCGCGGGCGTGGGCAAGACGGTGCTGATCCAGGAATTGATCAACAACGTCGCCAAGACTCACGGCGGCAATTCCGTGTTCGCCGGCGTCGGCGAACGCACCCGCGAAGGCAACGACCTCTATCACGAGTTCATCGAATCGAAGGTCAACGCCGACCCCCATCATCCAGATCCCAACGTCAAATCGAAATGCGCTCTGGTGTTCGGCCAGATGAACGAGCCGCCTGGCGCGCGCATGCGGGTTGGCCTCGCGGGCCTCACGGTCGCCGAGCATTTCCGCGATCAGGGGCAGGACGTGCTCCTGTTCATCGACAACATCTTCCGCTTCACCCAGGCGGGTTCCGAGGTCTCCGCGCTGCTCGGCCGCATCCCCTCCGCGGTCGGCTACCAGCCGACGCTGGCGACCGACATGGGCGCGCTGCAGGAGCGCATCACCACGACGACCAAGGGGTCGATCACCTCGGTGCAGGCGATCTATGTTCCCGCCGACGACCTGACCGACCCGGCGCCGGCGACCTCCTTCGCCCACCTCGACGCGACGACGGTGCTCTCTCGCGCGATCTCGGAAAAAGGCATCTATCCGGCGGTCGATCCGCTCGACTCGACCTCGCGCATGCTGACCGCGGCGATTGTCGGCGAGGAACACTACAACGTCGCCCGCCGGGTGCAGCAGGTGCTCCAGCGCTACAAGGCCCTCCAGGACATCATCGCCATCCTCGGCATGGACGAACTGTCGGAAGAGGACAAGCAGATCGTCGCGCGGGCGCGCAAGATCGAGCGGTTCCTGTCGCAGCCGTTCGATGTCGCTGCCGTGTTCACCGGCACGCCCGGCGTGCAGGTCAGGATCGAGGACACTGTCAAAGGCTTCAAGGGCATCATTGAAGGCAAGTACGACAATCTGCCCGAGGCCGCCTTCTATATGGTCGGCACCATCGAGCAGGCGGTCGAGAAGGCCAAGAGGCTGGCCGCCGAGGCGGCTTGAAACAGCGTCGCGCCCGGAGGCCCCCATGCCGACTTTCCACTTCGAACTCGTATCGCCGGACAAGGTCATGTTCAACGGCGCCGCCCAATCGGTGCTCGTGCCGGGCGCCGAAGGCGATTTCCAGGTGCTCAGCGAGCACGCGCCGGTGATGACCGCGATGCGTCCGGGAGTGGTCGGCATCGACGACGCCGAGGGCAAGCATCGCCGCGTGTTCGTGCGCGGCGGCTTTGCCGACGCGAGCCAGAAGGGGCTTATCCTGCTCGCGGAGACCGCGATCCCGTTCGAGGAACTGAACGCCGACACGCTCGGACAGGAAATCAAGAACGCTGAGGAAGACCTCGCTGACGCGAACGAAGATGGGAAGCGCCTGGCGCAGGAGAGGCTCGATCACCTCAACGAGCTCAAGGACGCAATCAAGCTTTAGCGGCCGGCAAATGGCTCCATGACCCGTGAAGGCTATGACGTGTTCTGCGCCGCCCTGCCGCATACGACCCACGTCGTCCAATGGGGCGATGCGAGCGTCTGGAAGATCGGCGGCAAGGTCTTCGCCATCGGCGGATGGTCGGATGGGCCAAGGTTCGCCGTGACGTTCAAATGCTCCGAGGCGAGCTTCGCCATCCTCAAAGAGCTGCCGGGCCTGCGTCCCGCGCCCTATCTCGCCTCCCGCGGATTGTCATGGATCCAGCGCACCGACTCACGCTCGCTCGGCGATGATGATCTGAAGGACTACCTGCGCCGGAGCTACGCAATGGTCCTTGCCGCGCTGCCCAAAAAGACCCAGGGCGCGTTGGGAGCTCGCGCCTGGCGATGACTGCGACCGTCACGCCTTCCGACATCAAGTCCGCCGATGCGCGTATCCGCGGCCACATCCGCCGCACGCCGCTCCTCGAGACGGCCGTGGCCGGCGCGCCGGCGCTTTCCCTCAAGCTCGAATGCCTGCAAGCGACCGGTTCGTTCAAGGCGCGCGGCGCCTTCCACAATCTTCTCACCCGGCCGGCGCCGGCGGCGGGCTGCGCCACCGCTTCGGGCGGCAATCACGGCGCCGCCGTCGCCTTCGCCGCTCGTGAGCTCGGGATCAGAGCGCGCGTGTTCGTGCCGGAAATGGCGCCAGCCGCCAAGGTCGCGAAGATCAAGGCCTATGGCGCCGAAACCGTCATCGGCGGCGCGTCTTATGCCGAGGCGCAGCAGCGGTGCGACGCCTATGTCGCGGAGAGCGGGGCGCTCCTGATCCATCCGTACGATGCGGTCGAAACGATCGCCGGTCAGGGGACGGTGGCGCTGGAATGGGAGGAGGATCTCGAACGGCTCGGGCTTAAGAAACTCGACACCGTCCTTATTGCGGTTGGCGGCGGCGGGCTCATCGCCGGCGTCGCCGCATGGTTTCAGGGCCGGGTCAAGGTCGTCGGCGTCGAACCGGAAGGCTCGCGCGCCCTGCATGCGGCGCTCGAGGCGAAGGCGCCTGTCGACGTGGCGGTCAAGTCGATCGCCGCCGACTCGCTCGGCGCAAAGCGGGTCGGAGACCTCAATTTCGAGATCGCCAAGACGTCCGTGAGCGGCGTCGTTTTGGTCAAGGACACGCGCATCGCCGAGGCGCAGCGCCAACTCTGGACCGACTTTTCGGTGATCGCCGAACCGGGCGGCGCGGCGGCTTTCGCGGCCATCGCCAGCGGCGCCTATCGGCCCGAGCGCAAGGAGCGGGTCGGTGTCCTCGTCTGCGGCGCCAACGCCGACCTCACAGCCTTTGCATGAGACTGGGCCGAGCGCCGCTCCGGTAAGCGGGAAATCTCACCGCGCCATTGCGATGGGGGAGAGCCCGAACTATTGTCCGGCCGCTTTCCGCCAGGCCCCGCCAGCCTTGCGGCCATGTTGGGGCGTAGCCAAGCGGTAAGGCAGCGGATTTTGATTCCGCCATACGGAGGTTCGAATCCTCCCGCCCCAGCCAATGATTTCAGATAGTTACTTGTCTGAACTGCTCGAGCACTCAATTCGATGTCGGCACCATGTCGGCACGGAAGCGGATTTCGGGACCTGTGAGGCAGCAAAGAAATTGAGGCGAACTATGTGAAGGGCCGCCATGACAGCCACGCCCTTGCATCGTCGACCGCCTGCTCAACTCGACCGCTATGAGGCGAGGGACGCCGGGATTGCCGGCGCAATCGGGCATGACGCATCGCCGCTCGACCAGATGCGACCACCCACCCGTCGCTGGCGGGGGCAAACTGTCGATTGCAGGCACCGATTCGCGGCCGCCGAAGCGACGGAGGATGACGGCGATGGGCCATTTCGCGGGACTAGACTTGTCGATCGAGGAGACGGCGGTGTGCGTCGTCGATGACCACTGAGCGGTCGTGATGCAGTGTTCCGCTCGACCGAGCCGGAGGCGATCGCCAAGGCGCTGGCGCCGTTCGCGGCCACGTTGAAGCGCGGTGGGCAACGAGGCCCGGTCGTTGTCGCCACGGCTGCATCCGGAATTGAAAGCGCTCGGCGTCTCGGTGGTGTGTCTCGAGACCCGCCAGGTGCGCGCGGCGATGTCGGCGCAGCGCAACAAGACCGCCGCCGCCGACGCGCTGGGTCTGGCGCATCTGATGCTGACCGGCTGGTTCCGGCAGGCGTATGTGAAGACCGATGGGGCCTACCGGCTGAAGCTTCTTTTGACCCATCGCCGCAATCTGAAACGCAAGTTCCTCGACCTCGAGAACGTTATCCGCCACTCGCTGAAGAGCTTCGGCGGGATAAACGCCTCACGGCCCGGCTGCGCGCCGCCAAGCTGCGTCAGCAGGCGAGCATCGAAGATGTCGACTATCGCGCCGCCCGAGGTCTCGACCGCGCCCTGTTCCAGAAGCTCGCCGAGGGCGAATGGATCGACGGCCACGACAATCTGGCTCTGGTCGGGCCGTCCGGAGTCGGCAAGAGCTGGCTGGCCTGCGCCATCGGCCAGAAAGCCTGCCGCGACAATCGGTCTGTCCTCTATCATCGCTGGCCGAAGCTCTGCGAGGATCTGGCGCTTGCTCGGGGCGACGGGCGTCATCCGCGCCTCATCAAATCCCTCGGCCGCGCCGATCTGCTCATTCTCGACGACTTCGGCCTCGAACCCCTCGACGCCGGCGCCCGTCACGATCTGCTCGAAATCCTCGAGGAGCGATACGGCCGCCGGTCGACGATCGTCACCTCCCAGCTCCCCCTGTCCGCCTGGCACGAGGTCATTGGCGACCCCACCTACGCGGACGCCATCCTGGATCGCCTCGTCCACAATGCGCATCGCATCGATCTGACCGGCGAAAGCCTGCGCCGCACCCGGGGCAAACAATCCAAAACGGCTTGACCCCGAAACCCCGTAAGGGGAGAAGAACTTCCTTAAGCCAACAAGCGCGGCGCCCCGGGCGGGATCATCTCGTTACAGGGGGGCGGCATCATCCAGGAATCCCTGGGCGCAATCATCCCGTTACAGACGGGCGGCTTCGTCCGAATCGGCAGCTGGGAAAAAGGAGGCGATCGAATCGAATTCGCCGAAGACCCGACCGGACGATTGCGGTTCGAAAATCTTAGCATCAACACTCCGGTTGGACCGGCGCGTCTGGCCGAAGGCGACGTCGAAGTGAAACCCGGCGAGCATGTACTGGTGGTCGGCAAGCCCGCCTCCGGCAAGACCACGCTCTTTCTGGCGATCGCTGGCCTCTCTCCCTGGGGAACAGGCCGCATCTTCTTGCCGCGCGCGAGTAGCATGGCATTTCTGTCACAGCGACCCTACCTCCCGCCAGGGTCGATCCGCGACGCACTCGGCACGCCGCATAGGGATCTCGCAACGGACGCGGAAATCGTGGCGGCTCTGAAACGAGTCGGGCTGGGCGAACTATCGCGATCGCTTGACGTGATCGAGCGCTGGGGTGAGGAACTGACCGTGGTTGAGCAGCACCGGCTGGTCGTCGCCCGTGTCCTTTTAACCAGGCCGCAATTCGTGATTAGCGACGACGCGCTTGACGTTCTCGATGACGATGTCTCGCACGGGATACTATCGATATTCGAGAAAGAATTGTCGGGCGCCGCCGTGCTCAGCTTCGCGCGGCATCCCTCATCGAGTGGATTCTATACACGCGTCTTACATTTGATTGGTCCACCGGAGCGGCTCGACA
>DATNBG010000026.1:0-6327 GCA_035572075.1 Roseiarcus sp.
GCGAAGTCGGGCTCGATGCCGGTCGTGTCGCAATCCATGACGAGGCCGATCGTGCCGGTGGGCGCGATCACCGAAACCTGCGCGTTGCGATAGCCATGAGCCTCGCCGAGAGCGAGCGCGTCGCGCCAGGCGGCGCGCGCCGCCTCGCTCAAGCTTGCCCATGCGGGGCCGGCGTTCATGAGTTCGACATGGTCGAGGGGCGTCGGCGCGACCGAGAGCTTTTCGTAAGCCCCGGCCTCGCCGTCGGCGGCGCGCTTGTGATTGCGGATCACGCGCAGCATCGCCTGCGCATTGGCCTTATGTCCCGGGAAGGCGCCGCTCTTGGCGGCGATCTCGGCCGAGGTCGCGTATGACCGGCCGGTGAGGATGGCGGAAAGCGCGGCGCAGATCGCCCGGCCATGATCGCTGTCGTAAGGAATGCCCGACGACATCAAGAGGCCGCCGATGTTGGCGTAGCCGAGGCCGAGGGTGCGGAAGTCATAGGAAAGGCGCGCGATCTCGCGCGAGGGGAATTGCGCCATCGCGACCGAAATTTCGAGCGTCAGCGTCCACAGGCGAATCGCGTGCTCATAAAGCTTGACGTCGAACGCCTTGGTGGTCGCGTCGCGGAACTGCAACAGGTTGAGGGACGCGAGATTGCAGGCCGTGTCGTCGAGGAACATGTACTCGGAGCACGGATTGGAGGCGCGGATCGGCCCCGATTCGGGGCAGGTGTGCCAGTCGTTGATGGTGGTGTGATATTGGAGGCCCGGATCGGCCGAGGCCCAGGCGGCGTAGCCGATCTTCTCCCATAAGCTCCGGGCCTTCAGCGTCTTCGACACCTTGCCGTCGAGGCGCCGCGTGAGATTCCACTCGCCGTCGTTCTCGACCGCGTGCAGGAAGGCGTCGGTCACGCGCACCGAATTGTTGGAGTTCTGGCCCGAGACGGTGAGATAGGCCTCCGATTCCCAGTCGGTGTCGTAGGTGTCGAATTCCAGCGCCGCATAGCCCTGGCGGGCGAACTGGATGACGCGCTTGATGATTCCGTCCGGAACCTCGTTCCTGCGCGCCGCCTTGACCTCCCGCTTGAGCGCCGGGTTCTTGTCGACGTTGAAGCAGTCGTCGCCCGAGCCCTCGCAATTGACGCAGGCGCGGAAAATCGCCTTCAAATGCCGCCTGAGGATCTTGGAGCCTGCGGCGAGCGCGGCGACTTTCTGCTCTTCGTTCACCTTCCAGTCGATGAAGGCCTCGATGTCGGGGTGATCGGCGTCGACCACCACCATCTTGGCCGCGCGGCGAGTGGTGCCGCCCGACTTGATCGCGCCCGCCGCGCGGTCGCCGATCTTCAAAAACGACATGAGGCCGGACGAGCGCCCGCCGCCGGACAGCTTCTCGTTCTCGCCGCGCAGCGCCGAGAAATTCGTGCCGGTGCCGGAGCCGTATTTGAACAGGCGCGCCTCACGCACCCAGAGATCCATGATCCCGCCCTCGTTGACGAGATCGTCGGCGACCGACTGGATGAAGCAGGCGTGCGGCTGGGGATGCTCGTAGGCCGACTTCGACTTCACCATCTTGCCGGTCTCGAAGTCGACGTAATAATGGCCCTGACTCGGCCCATCGACGCCATAGGCCCAATGGAGGCCGGTGTTGAACCATTGCGGCGAATTGGGCGCGGCCATCTGGCGCGCCAGCATGAGCCGCGTCTCGTCGTAATAGGCGCGCGCATCCTCTTCGCCGTCGAAATAGCCAGCTTTCCAGCCCCAATAGGCCCAGGCGCCGGCGAGGCGGTCGAACACCTGCTTCGCCGACGTCTCCGAACCCAATCGCTCTTCCTTCGGCAGCGAGCTCAGCGCCGTCTCGTCGGGAACCGAGCGCCACAGGAAAGCGGGAACGCCCTCCTCCTCGACGCGCCTCACGCGCGCGGGCACGCCCGCTTTACGGAAATATTTCTGCGCCAGCACGTCGGCCGCGACCTGACTCCAGGCGGCGGGAACCTCGACCCCCTCCAGCGAAAAGACAATTGAGCCGTCGGGATTGCGAATCTCGCTCCTGGTCGTCGTGAAATCGACGAGGTCGTAAGGGCTGACGCCCGGTTGGGTCGTGTGCCGTTCGATGCGCATTCGTTCCCCCTGTTGACTTCCCGGGGCCCCCGCCTCGTCTCGACGAACGTCAGGCCCCCGCCAACGTTCCCCATCCCCTCAAACGCAAGCCCAAGCGTTGGGAGGAGCGCTCCTAGACGAGCCCACCCCTCATAGGGGACCCGCCCAAACCCGACTCAGAAGCTTACGACTCGATGGCGGCCCGCGTCAACCTATTGCGGCATGATGGTAACCGACACACTAAATATTGTGGACAAGATTGGCTAACGCAAGGTTAACAGCGCCGGCTGCGCCCTAGCATCGACCGAGTCGCGCCGGTCGCGCAAGGGGGCGCCGGCGTTGGTTTCGGCGCGCGGGCTTGCGCTGCCGCGGCGTCAGGAAAGTGTCAGGCGACCTGCTTCTCGACGCGCGCGAAAGCGCTGAGCGTCAGCCACGACCCGATCGCGCGCTCGAGCTCCGCGCTGCCGGTCACGAGCAGCTTCCCCTCGTCGCGCGCCCGGGCGATCGAGGTGTAGCCCATCCAGATCTCGGTCATGGTTCTCAGATCGGTCGAGAGATAAAGATCGACCTCGAAGCCAGGATCGACGGAGCACAGGTCGACCTCCTTTCCCGGCTCGACGACGATCCACCAGTTCCGGCGCCCGACCGGGAGACGGTTGAAAATAATCTGGATCACGCTCCTCTTGCGCGGCATCGGCCGCGGATCGATGTTGCGCCGCATGTCCCACATCAAGAGCTCGGGGTCCAGGTTTTGCAGCGAAGCCTCGAGATCGACCCATCTCTGGCCCCAGCAGCCGATGGCCTCGATCACCGGCTTCAGCTCCCGTCCCGCCTCGGTCAGCTGGTATTCGAACGTCCCCGGCTCGTCTTGGACCGGGACGCGCCTGACGACTTGCGCCGCTTCCAGCTCCTTCAGGCGCTTTGACAGGAGCGCGGGCGACATCCTCGGCACGCCGCGCCGCAATTCATTGAAGCGCGTCGATCCCGCGATGAGCTCCCGCAGAAGGACCAGCGTCCATCTCGCGCCCAGGACTTCGGCCGCCATCGCGACCGGGCAAAATTGACCGTAGCTGCTCTCGGCCATCGCGGTCTCTCCACCTTTGCACCGCCGTCCATCGCAAGCGCGTGGGCGACAGTCAGTTCAGAATCTATACCGGCTTCGATTCAGTTCGTGAACTGGCGGTCGAACAGCTGGTTGTGAAATGAGGTCGCTCATCCGGCGCGACGGCCCCTGACGGGCTTTCCGCCAACGGAGGCGACCCATGAACGATCTGACGATAGGCGCCGTCGATGCGGCTAAGACCATCTCCGAAGAGGCCCTCGCCGCTTTCCGCGGCGAGATGCGCGGGGCGGTGGCGCTGCCCGGCGAGGACGGTTACGAGGCCGCGCGGACGATCTGGAACGCCATGATCGACCGGCGTCCGGCGCTGGTCGCGCGCTGCCGCGGCCCCGCCGACGTCATCCATGCGCTCAGGCTCGCGCGCAAGGAGAAGCTGCTGGTCGCGGTTCGCAGCGGCGGCCACAACATCGCCGGCACCGCGGTCTGCGACGGCGGGCTTCTGATCGATCTTTCCCCAATGCGATCGGTCCGCGTCGATCCCTCGGCTCGCGTTGCTCGCGTCGAGGCCGGCGCGACGCTCGCCGATTTCGACCGGGAGGCTCAGGTTTTCGCGCTTGCCGCTCCACTCGGCATCAATTCCACGACCGGCGTCGCGGGCCTCACGCTCGGGGGCGGGTTCGGCTGGACGACGCGCAAGTTCGGGCTGACCATCGACAATCTCATTTCGGCCGACGTCGTCACCGCCGACGGCGAATTCATGCGCGTGAGCGAGACCGAACGCCCCGACCTCTTCTGGGCGTTAAGGGGCGGCGGCGGCAATTTTGGCGTCGTGACCTCGTTCGAGTTCAGGCTTCATCCGCTGGGGCCCGAGGTCCTTTCGGGGCTTGTGGTGCATCCGCTCGATGAGGCCCAGGCTCTCCTTCCGGAGTTCCGGCGCATCGCGACCGACGCGCCGGACGAACTCACGGTCTGGAGCGTGATGCGCAAGGCGCCGCCTTTGCCTTTCATTCCCGCCGAGTGGCATGGCAAGGAGGTGCTCATTTTCGCCGCCTGCTACGCGGGCGACATGGCCGAAGGGGAGAAGGCGACCCGCGCGCTGCGGTCGCTAGGGCGGCCGATCGCCGATGTCGTCTCGCCCCACTCCTTCATCAAGTGGCAGACCGCCTTCGATCCGCTTTTGACCGCGGGAGCGCGCAACTACTGGAAGAGCCACGACTTCGACGATCTCTCGGACGCCGCGCTCGCCGCGATCGTCGGCGCGGCGCGCACGCTGCCGTCGCCCGAGTGCGAGGTCTTTATCGCCCACGTCGGCGGCGCGATGACGCGCGTCGCGCCGGACGCCACGGCGTGGCCCAATCGCAAAGCGCATTTTGTCATGAACGCGCACGCGCGCTGGCGCGACGCGGGGCAGGATTCGTCCTGCATCGCATGGGCTCGCGGGCTCTACGAGGCCGCGGCGCCTTTCGCGTCCGGCAGCGTTTACGTCAATTTCATGCCTGGAGACGAGCAGGACCGGGTCGAGGGCGCCTATGGGGCGAACTATCGCCGGCTGGCCGAGGTCAAGCGCCGCTACGATCCCGAGAACCTCTTCCGCGTCAACCAGAACATCCGCCCGGCCGGCTAACGGAAGTAGGCTTCAGACTTCGCCTTTCCGGCGCGCCGCCTCTCTCCGATCCGAGGGCGCACTGCGAACGCGCGCCGCCGCGGAAAGTTGCGCTTGCCACTCCGCGGCGGCGCGGTCATAGTCCCGCGCGCGCGATACGGCGTGAAAATCCGAAGAAGCGGCGACGGATGGACTGGATCAAGGAATTCCTGCTGCACTGGTTCACCTGGTGGAACGGCGCGAACTTCAACACGCGCTTCTACACCCGCCGCCATGGCGAGCTCGTGGGGCATGACGAATTCGGCAACGCCTACTATCGCAAGCCAGGCATCGATCCGGCGCTCGGGTTTGAGCGGCGATGGGTGATCTATAACGGGGTTTCCGAGGCCTCGATGACGCCGCCGGGGTGGAACGGCTGGCTTCACCATACAGTCGACGTGCCGCCGACCCAGGAAGACTACAAACCCTACCCCTGGGAAAAGCCGCATATCGGGAACCCGACCGGCACGCCTGCGGCGATCCGTCCCGACGGCTCGACGCTGAGACCCGGTCCGCGCCAGCCCACAGGGGGCGATTACGAGGCCTGGAGTCCTGGCCCCTGAGGCCGCCTTCATTCCGCCGCCGTTGACCGGCAAAGCGCCCGCCATGATCCTTGTCCGGCTGGCTCGCGCTTTTCCGCGCCGCGCTTCCCGCGCGGTCGCGCGGATGAAGCCAGCCCTGGCCGGCGCCGCGCTGGCCGGGGTTTCCACGCTCGGCGCGCCCGGCCCGGCGCTCGCCGACAAGATCAGCAATCCGATCGCCGTTTTCGACGGGCTCGACAAGATCACTGGCCGCATCATTTCGTTTGAGGTGAAGATCGACGAAACGGTGCAGTTCGGGGCCCTGCAGATCACGCCGCGCGTCTGCTATTCTCGGCCCCCGACCGACCCGCCGCAGACCGACGCCTTCGCCCAGGTCGACGAGATCGACGAGCAGAAGAAGATCAAGCGCATCTTCTCGGGATGGATGTTCGCCGACAGCCCGGGCCTGCACGGCATCGAGCATCCGATCTTCGACATCTGGCTGACCGCCTGCAAGGGCGGAACGGTGGTCATTCACGACACTCCCGCCGCCGCGGCCGCGACGCCGAACCCGGACGAAGGTCCGCCAGCCGACGCCGGGGCCGGCGCGTCGCCCGAGCAGCCGGCCGCGCCGCCCGCGCAGCAGAAGAAGAAGAAAAAGACCAGGCCGACCGTCGCTACGGCGCCGGCGCCGGTGACGGCCGAGCCGCTCGACCCGCCGGCGCAAGTGGGGCCCGGCAACGCGCGCGCGCGCTGAGCTTGAGGTCGAGGAGTCCGCGGCCAGGCCCGGGATGTGGCCGCGAGCGCGGTCCTGAGGTAGCATGACAAGCGCCGCGCGCAGCCTGCATATGCCGAACGCGGCGCGGGCGCTCGAACCGGAGGAAACGTCATGACCGCCATTGGCAGCGCCATCAAGCCGACGCGGCGTCCCGGCGAACTCGGCGTCCATTCGGTCGACCGGTTTCATTTCGCCGTTCCCGATCTCAAGGTCGCCCAGAATTTCTACGGCGAGTTCGGACTCGAGAT
>DATNBG010000027.1:0-2073 GCA_035572075.1 Roseiarcus sp.
TGCGGCGCTCGCGGAAGGCGCGCGGGCCCTCGGCGCCGTCTTCGCTTTCGGCGACCTGCTGGTCGAGGTCGCGGGCGTAGGAGACGAGCGCGGGCGGGAACGCCGCCGCGAGGCGGTAGAGCCGCACCGCCGCCTGCACCGCGAGCGGGGAGGAGTCGCAAATCATCTCGGCGAGCCCCTCGGCGGTCTCGATCAGCCTGTCGCGCGGACGACCTTGTTGGCGATGCCGTGCGCGAAGCACTCGGCGGCGCCGAGCCGGCCGTTGCAGAGCGTCAGATAGGCGGCGAGCGCGCGCGGCAGCGAGGTATAGAGGTTATGCGCCGCGCCGAGTCGGCCGACCTTGGTGTGGGTGTCGCCGATCCACGCCGATTGATCGTCACATAGGCGACGCGACCCTTTTTCTCGTAGAGGACGAATTTGAGGTCGCGCGGCGCCGATGCGGGATCGTAGGGGCTGTCGTATCGCGGCATGGCGGGCTCCGGCCAACTCGTGGGTTTTGCACTCCCGTCTTACTGCATATTATCGGGAGACCGCGCAACCCAGAGACCCTGAAACCGCTGGCCAAAGCGATGACGCTGCCCCTCACCAATCAGCGGATTTTTCACAACTGGCCCGAGGCTTTGGTCGATCCCGTGCTGTTTCGCGCCGAGCAGGAGCGCCTGTCGCGCGTATGGACCTTTCTGGGCTTCGCCCATGACGTTGCCCGTGACGGCGACTGGTTCCGCGCCACGCTCGCGACGCGCTCGGTCTTCGTGCAGCGTTTTGGCGGCGATTTGCGCGGCTTTGAAAACCGCTGCGCGCATCGCTCGTTCCCGTTGCGCACCGCCGACAAGGGCAACGGGCCGATTTCATGCGGCCTGCACGGTTGGCGATACGACAAGCATGGCGCGGCCATGGCGGCGCCCGAATGCGAGAGGTTGTTTGGCTGCGCGCCGGACGAATTGGGCGCGCGGCTGAACCCGGTCGAGATCGCGACCTGCGGCTCAATGATCTTCGGGCGGTTTGCCCAGCAGGGCGATAGGCAATCCCTGGAAAAATTTCTCGGCGACAGCTTCGATATTCTGAAGGCGATTTCGGATACGCCGCGGCGCCCACAACGCCTAACCCGCACGGTCGAGGCCAATTGGCGCATCTGCTTCCACGCGAATATCGAGGACTACCACTCCCCGATCGTGCACCCGCTCACGCTCGGCCGAGACGGCTACCCGAACCTCGACAGGATCCGCTATTACCGCTTTGGCTGGCACAGCGCGTTTTTTTCCACCGCCGCGAGCGATGCCCTGGCAAGGATGTCGGCGGAGTGCCGACAGGGCGTGTGGCGATCGGCCAACTATCGGGTTTTCCACATCTTTCCCGACTTGACGATCTCTCATTTCCGGGTCCATTGGGGGAATTGGTACATCGCGATCGCGCAGTATGCGCCGCTCACCGAGGGTCGTTCGAAAATGCGCACCTGGTTTTATCCGGCGCCGTTTCCGGCCCGCGCCACCACAACCTGGTACGACCGGCTGACGCGCCCGGTCACCAATCTCTTCCGGCGTTGGGTGATGCGGTATGTCGTGGCCTGGGTGCTGCACGAGGACAACGTCGTCTGCGAAAAACTCCAGTCCATCGCCCATCAGCTCAGCCCGGCGCCGATCCTCGGCGCGCTCGAGGAACGACTGCTGTGGTTCGAAGAGGCCTATGCCGAGCTCATGCTCCCGCCGTAATCCACTTGCCATCCGTCTTGGACAGCAGCCCGGCCTCGACCGGGAAATCGTAGTCGTAGGCCCATTCGCGGCAGCGGATCGCGGTCGCGTCGGGATAGGCGCCATCGATCGCCGCGAGGGCCTCGGCGAGAGTCTCGAAATCCCCGGCGAGCTGGAGGCGGCTGTTCCATACCGTGTGCTGCGCCCGCGTCAACATCCCCATGCTGTAGTCGTGGGTCTCGGGCACGCGGTCGATATAGGCGGTGATCTCGATCGTCACCGGCCCGTTGTCGCGGGTCTCGTCGCGGGTGATCTCGACGCGAAAGGTTTCGTACGACATGCGGTAAGCGTAGCATGGCGCATCGCCGCGCGCCGAGAGGGAGAG
>DATNBG010000028.1:0-3112 GCA_035572075.1 Roseiarcus sp.
CCATGAGCGTCGTGCGTTGCGGATTGACCCCGCAAAGGCGGGCGGCCTCGGGGTTGCCGCCGGTCGCGTAGATCGCGCGCCCGCCCGGCGAATTGCGCATCCACAGCGCGGCGATGACGGTCGCGACGACCATGATGACGACCGGCATGGGCACGCCGAGGAGGTTGAGGTCGGCGAGATGGAAGCTCTGGGGCAGGTCGGTGATCCATCTGCCCCCAGTGACGCTGATCAGGCCGCCCTTGAGGATCGACAGCATGCCGAGTGTCACGACGATCGAGGGGATCCGCAGATAGGCGACGACCGCGCCCTGCGCGGCCATCACCGCGACGCCGAGAACAAGCGGCACGCCCCAGGCGACGATGATCGGCGCGCCGGCGACCGCGAGCGAGCCGCTGACTGTGGCCAAAACGCCGATCAGGGCGCCGACGGAAATATCGATCTGGCCGGCAACGATCACCATCGACATGCCGATGGCCGCGATCGCGATATAGGCGTTGCCGAGCAGGATGTCGGAAAGATTGCGGGTTGCGAGAAAGCGCGGATTGATGAGGCCGACCACGACCGCGATGGCGACGATCGCGGCGGCGAGCAGGGTCTCCTGGCCGGCGAGACGCCGCAACGCGCCGCCGCGGGCGCTCGTCGAGCTTGCGATCGCGGCCGCGCTCACGCCGCCTTCCCCGAAGCTGACCCTTCGCCCATCATCGCGGCCCCGACCGATTCGGAGGTGGCGTGGGCGCGATCGAACTCGGCGGCCAGCCTGCCCTCGCGCATGACCAGCACCCGGTCGCTCATGCCCAACACCTCCGGCAGTTCGCTCGAGATCATCAGGATCGCCACCCCTTCGCCGGCGAGCTGGCTCATCAGGCGATGAATCTCGGCCTTGGCGCCGACGTCGATGCCGCGGGTCGGCTCGTCGAGGATGAGCAATTTGGGGTTGTTGGCGAGCCACTTGCCGAGCACGATCTTCTGCTGGTTGCCGCCGGACAGCCGGGCGGCGATCTCGTCGACGGAACTGGTCTTGACGGCAAATCGCCTGACGCCATCCTCCGCCATCCGCCGCTCGCTCGCCCGGTCGATGAACCCTCCGCGGGAGAGCGATCCAAGCGCCGCGAGGGAAAAATTGTGCAGGACGCTCATCGCCCGGACCAGGCCCTGCGCGGCCCGATCTTCCGGGACGTAGGCGATCCCCTTCGCGCGAGCGCTCTCGGCCGAGTCGATGCGCACCGTCTCTCCGTTGAGCCGGATCTCGCCGGACTCGGCCGGCGTCATGCCGAACAGGGTCTGCGCGAGTTCGCTGCGGCCGGAGCCGACGAGACCGGCGAGCCCGACGATCTCGCCCGCCCTCACCATGAGGCTGACCCCCTTGGTCATGGGGCTGCGCACCAGATCGCGCGCTTCCAGGACCGGCTCGCCGATCGGGACGGCCGTCTTGGGAAAGAGATTATCGATCCGCCGTCCGACCATCATCTGAACGAGCCCGGCCGCGTTGGCGCCAGCGACGTCGCGGCTGCCAACGCGCGCGCCGTCGCGCAACACCGTGACCCGATCGGCGATGGCGAAGATCTCGTCGAGGCGGTGGCTGATGTAGACGATCCCGACACCCCGCTGCTTGAGGCGGCGCACCACGTCGAACAGGCGCGTCACGTCGCTTTCGGTCAGCGCCGCGGTCGGCTCGTCCATGATGAGGATGCGGGCGTCGTGGGAAAGCGCGCGCAGGATTTCGACCCGCTGCCGGTTGCCGACGCTGAGCACGCCCACGATCTGATCGGGGGAAAGGTCATCGATCTCGAGCGAATCGAGCAGGCCCTGGGCCTTGGCGCGCATCGCCCGCCAGTCGATGCGGCCCGCCCGGGCCCGCGGCGCGTGGCCGAGAAAAATGTTCTCGGCGACGCTGAGCTCGGGAAACAGCAGCAGTTCTTGATAGATCGTCGCGACCCCGGCGCGGCGCGCATCGTCGGGCGTGGAGAAGCGGACCGCCTTCCCGTCGACCAGAATCGAACCGGCCCCGGGCTGATAGACCCCGGACACAATCTTGATCAGCGTCGACTTGCCGGCGCCGTTCTCTCCCAAGAGCGCATGGACCTCGCCCGCGCGCACGTCGAACGATACGCCCGAGAGCGCTCTGACGCCTGGAAACGATTTCTCGATCTCGCGCACTTCCAGGAGCGGAGCGGCGCCCGGCGCGTCGCCGGTGTTAGGCGAGGCGCTCATGGCGCCTCCGTCGCGCGCGTCCCGGGATCGATCGGCGACCTGAAGTCGGCGATTGAGGGGAAGCCTTGCGCGGCGAGCGGGTCGCGGACGATTTCGACGCGCTGTCTCTCGCGCATGAGCCCTGCCGTTTCCCCGCTCACTGGCCGTTGCGGTTTTGACTGCCACACGCCCAATGGGCTGTCAAACAAAGCCCGGTCAGGACCCCTTGAACCTGCGCAATCGCGCGAGAACGTTGACGCTCTCCGGCCGCCTGCCTATGGATCGATGACAATCGCATGGAATTTTGAGGAGCGGACCCATGGGCGGCGATCAAGTGCGTTTCGACGCTTCCTTGCCCGACCTCTGGGACGATGGCCATGCGGCGTCCCTCGACGAACCGGGCCTCCTGCTCTACCGGTCCAATCTGCTCGGCGGGGACTTGCGCATCACCAATTTCGGCGGCGGCAACACTTCCGCCAAGCTGGCCGCCGCCGATCCGCTGACCGGCGCGCTTACCCAAGTCCTGTGGGTCAAGGGGTCCGGCGGCGACATCGGCTCGATGAAGCTCGACGGCTTCTCGACCCTCTATCTCGACAAGCTTCTCGGCCTCAAATCGCTCTATCGCGGCCTTGAGCACGAGGACGAGATGGTT
This sequence comes from Roseiarcus sp., assembly GCA_035572075.1. GTDB lineage: Bacteria > Pseudomonadota > Alphaproteobacteria > Rhizobiales > Beijerinckiaceae > Roseiarcus. Next base: position 2,843 of record DATNBG010000028.1, read on the forward strand.
CGGCTCTACGACCATTGCACCTTCAACCTCAACCCGCGCGCGACCTCGATCGATACGCCGCTGCACGGCTTCGTTCCGCATGCGCATGTCGATCATGTCCACGCCGATGCGGTCATCGCGATCGCGGCGAGCGAGAACGCCGAATTGCTGACCCGCGAGATCTATGGCGGCGAACTCGGCTTCTTGCCGTGGCAGCGGCCGGGCTTCGACCTCGGGCTCAAGCTCGGCGCGATGGCGGAAGCCAACCCGGGGCTGAAGGGCGCGGTGCTC